>JAIWHJ010000410.1:0-2768 GCA_048629695.1 Promethearchaeota archaeon | reverse complement strand
TGTTATCCCGTAATAGTCCCTGATCAAATCGAGTTGTGCCCTGAATATGCCGTGCTGATACTGAACACCTTTTGGCGGACCCGTGCTTCCGGTTGTAAAAACAATTGCAGCCATGTTTTCCTGATTCATTACAGCCGGTCTAAAGGCGCCTTTTTTAAAATCAGCAATCCTTTTTAGCGATTTTCCGAGCAGACCAAAACCTGCGCCCACGCAGATGTCCGTTTCAACCGTTTGAAAGGGCTTTTTGAAAAGCCGTTTAAATATCTGGGCCTTTGGAATTCCGACCAGGACTTGAGGTTTTACTGATCCTATACATTTTAATAGATTTCTGTATCCCATGCCCGGATCTATCAGAATCACCACGGCGCCGATCATAAACAGGGAAAATGTCAGGCATACAAACTCCATTGACGGCTTTACCATCAACATCACCCTGTCTCCGCGAGAGATGCCTTGGGCCGCAAATCCGTGGGCATATGCCGCGGCAGTGCAGTCAAGGTCTTTAAAAGTCCACCGTTTATACCCGGTTCCGGATCTGCTGATTATTGCCATACGGTCCGGAAACCGGGCAGCTACATCTGTAAATGACTGAGAGATGTTGTAGTTCATTTTAATTCATTAAAAAAATTCAAAATTATCGGCCCTATCTCGTCAAAGGCGTCTTCAAGGACATAGTGACCCGCATCCGGGAAATACCTGGTACGGGCATCTGGAAATCTCCGCCTCCATTCATTGTAAAAATGATCATTAAAACAGAAGTCCTTTCCACCCCACAGAATGAGCATGGGTGTTTCCTTGAACTGCTCAAGCCCTGCTTCGACCTCTTTTAATGTTTTCCAGGACCGGTCCTTTTCAGAAAGGGGAATATCCTGCACAAAACGAAGCGTTGCAATACGATTTTGCCAGGAATCGTATGGAGCAAGATAGCCTCGGGCAACCTCGGAAGAAATGGGTCTGCTGACAGCCATTGTAACAGCCGCTCGCGCAAAGGCATTTGCGCCACGTATCATGAGCGGGCCCAAAAAAGGTGTCCTGCAGATCTTTATGCGCCATGGAATTCGGTCGGAACAAAATGCAGCTGTATTTAATACTACAAGCGATTCGATCATCTCCGGTCTGCGTCCGGCAAATCCCATGCCGATGGCCCCGCCCCAATCGTGCATAACAAGGGAAACCTTATCAACTCCCAGGGAATCTATAAGCTGCTCCAGATTGCATATGTGATCCTGCAGCCTGTAAGGATAATTTTGGGGTTTGGAGGAATAGCCGCAGCCGATGTGGTCGGGTGCTATAACCCGGAAATTTTCATTCAGGAGTCCTGCAAGATTACGATAATAAAATGACCACGTAGGGTTGCCGTGGACCATAACAACAACCCTCCCTTGCCCCTGGTCAATGTATGAAAGGGTATGATCACCGATTTTCAGGGTAGAGGGGGTGAATGGGTATGGGTAATCCTGATGCATTTTTGAATGATAAATGATGAATGATGAATGATGAATGATGAATGATGAATAACAACCATTCGTAATTTGAAACTCAGGCCACCATATTTGTTTCAAATAAACTTTCGTGTAGGGGGTTTATAATTTAATATACATGGCTTGTTTCGGGTTGTCCATTCGTATGTAATTGTTCACACACGTTGCATGGAGAGCAAAGGATTTGCCCCCGACAGACTGCGCCGGGTCAGGAATCGGATTTTGAATCGTTTCCTTCGACTTCGAAAAGGGCGTCCACGAATTCATTGGGGTCAAAGTCTCGAAGGTCTTCCATCTTCTCGCCGATGCCGATGAATCGGATAGGAATGCTGAATTCGTGACAGACGTTGACAACTATTCCTCCCTTTGCCGTTCCGTCGAGCTTGGTCAGAGTAATACCGGTAATGTCTACCGCCTCGCAGAATAGCCGGGCCTGTGAAATGGAATTCTGGCCGGTTGTTGCATCCAGAACAAGCATTACCTCATGGGGCGCTCCGGGAAGTTTCTTAGCCATTACCCGCTTGATTTTTTTGAGTTCTTCCATGAGATTGACTTTTGTGTGCAGACGACCGGCCGTGTCCATAATGATTACATCAAAATCGCGATTAGTCGCAAAATCAATTGCATCATAGACAACAGAAGAAGGATCAGCCCCGCTCTTCTGAGAAACCACATTCACTCCGACCCGCTCACCCCAGATCTGCAACTGTTCAACCGCCGCCGCTCTGAATGTGTCACCAGCGACCAGCATTACGTTTTGGCCGGAATTAACAAATTTGTGTGCCATCTTGCCGATGGTTGTCGTCTTGCCGACACCGTTTACACCAACGACCAAGATCACGAACGGACCGGATTCCGGCATAACAAGTTCAGCAGGTTTATCCGCATTCAAAAGGTAACTTAAAATTTTTTCCTTTATCGCATCCTTCAAGGCCGCCGGATCACTTAACTCCTTTCTTGCAACACGGGTCCTGGCCTCATCGATAAGATCCTGGGCCGTCCTGACTCCCAGGTCAGCCGTAATCAAAATCTCCTCAAGGTCATCTAAAAGCTCATTATCAATTACACGCTTGCCTAAAAAAAGTTTATCAACGCGTTTTACAAAAGAATCCCTTGTCTTGGAAAGCCGCTCCCTGAGCCGCTGAAACATACTTTTTTCAACAGCAGGCTCCTCCTGCACAGGTTCCGGTTCTTCAGCCTCGGGTTGGGCCTCATCCTCCACCCCCGGCGCTTCTTCCGGCGGAGATCCGGCATCCGGAGTCATTTCCGGTTCAGACACAACCGGCT
>JAIWHJ010000409.1:0-2768 GCA_048629695.1 Promethearchaeota archaeon | reverse complement strand
ATGCAGGAAAATGAATATTTTTTAAAAGTCTCGCTTTGTATGAAAATTGAATCGGGAGCTTTTTGCAATGGAAAATAATCTTGTATGTTAAATACGCTTTCACCCTTGAAAATGACCCAGCGTCCCTTGCTGACCTAATCTAAAGCGTTTTGAACTCAAATTTTATGCAACGTTAGGGTTTATTATGGTTTTTTTTATGTCGATCCCTATAGACTCTAAATCAACTACTTCTGACTGAATACGTTTAGATAGTTTCAATAATTGATCAAGGGGAAGAAGGATATATCGGAATTCGTATTACCGTGACAAAATTAACCCCTCATCCTGCGCCAGCCTTCTATAAACTCGTCAAGGCGGCCTTTCCATACTTCTTTTATGCGGTTGGATGTGACGCCAGTTCGCGGATCATGGATGACACCATTCCTCCCGTAAATCCTGGACACATCTACCTGGGCCGGCTGTTTACTCCAGGCCCTGGCCAGATCGGGCAGCAGCCGGGATAAAACGCTTTCATTTTCGGCAAATAGTTCTACAATATAACCCCGGTTTTCTACTTCCACGCGGCCTCTGCACCTTAACTCCATATTGAATTCTCCACGCCGGTGCTTTATAGGCCGAATATCGACCCGGGAATTATCCTTTGATGAGCTGTTTGGCAGAACCTCTACCCGGATCCTGCTATCTTTTCCCCGGGGGAAATGCAACCGATGAATGCCATGTTCCATGGACAGATAAATTTCGGCACCCGGACCCTCAATCTCAAGTACCGCGCGATTCAATTCATCTTCAGCAATGCTGTATGCAGCTACCGACGCTGTAAGCCCCAGCTGACGGCTCCAGGCCAACTCCATGTTTGCCAGCCTTCGAATCCACCGGCCTGCCGATTTTAACGGATCCGACGTACTCAATACCATCCATACTTCTGCCTGTCCTTCTTCGGCCAGACAATCTTCCCATTGACGAAAGGAATTGGCAGCCTGTTCCAGCGCCGGGGAAAAATCAGCAGGTGTCGGCGTATTTTCTTCTATAAATTCTGCCAGATGCAGGATCGGTCCGGCAAAACGCTTTCGCATCCGAATGGCTACATCCAACGTCCGGTAACGGTCCAATACTTCCTCGCGATGATCGATAAGATCCCAAAAACCAGGTTTATTGATTTGGGTCAAAAGATCTGCTGCTTCTCTTCGATCATTTTCCAATTCGGCCAGACGGTTGCCGGCCGCATCAACAAGCGCCCGGGCTTCGGCGAGCATCTGATTCAGCTCTAGATTTCGAATTTTTTTGGTGGTTCCCACCGGCAGCACCACCGTTTGACGTAGTTTTGTCGGGGGGGGTAACGGTTTACTCAGCAGCCTGGCGCGAATTCGATTTCGTCGCACGCTCAGTTCTATCGTATCTTCCGTTACGGGATTCTCCCGGACAATGGCGTCTGATATCGCTGTTGTGACATGGCGCTCAATCATCCTTCGTAAAAAGCGGGCGCCGAAATCCGGGTGATAACCATGAACGGTGATCCAGTCCAAAACGCTTTCATCCACTTCGAGAAAAAGTCGCCTTTGTTTGAAACCCACCCGCTGTTTGAGCTGTTCAAGTTCTCGAAGGGCGATGGTGCGAATGTGGTTTCGGGTGAGGGGGTGAAAATGAACCACCCGGTCAAAACGATTCAGAAACTCAAACCTGAATGTTTCTGAAAGCCTGTGATCCACCTCCCTGTCCATTGCTGTCAGATCTCCCGTAGGATTAAAGCCAATGGTTTGCCCGCGGTACACTTCGGCTCCGGTATTGGAAGTCATAATTATGATCATCGAGCGGCAGGATACGGTTTCAGCGGCACCGTTTATGAAGGCTCCCTCATCGATCAGCTGCAGAAACCGATCATGAACCTTGGGGTGCGCCTTTTCAAACTCATCGAGGAGTAAAACAGCAAACGGCTGTCCGCTGATCCGACGCGTTAAAAGCCCCCGGATCTGTGCCGGTCTATGATCGTCCGGATCCCCGAAAAGCGATTGCGCATGCCTTTCCTGGGGATAATCCGCCATATTGAGCCTTACAATCCGATCGCGGCTGCCGAACAGTACCTCGGCCAGAAATTGGGCCAGGTGGGTTTTCCCCACGCCGGTGGGACCCACAAAGAGAAATGTCCCAAAAGGCCTGCGCATATCGGACAATCCTGATTTAATCATGCTGACCATTTGCACGATTGCATGTATAGCTTCTTGCTGACCCAGCACTGCATTCTTGAAGCGGGCCTCAAGGTCCTGAAGTTCCAGCGGCAGGGCCGGATCGATCAGCAGATTCGGAACCCGATGGTGGCTGCAAAACCGCTCGATCACGTTTGTGCCGGTAATGGTGCGTCCATCTTCCACCAAACTGCCGGTGTGAGTCAGAAGATCCAGCGCTTTTCTGGGCAGACGATCCCGGGCCAGGAACCGATGGGAGAGATAAAGGGCTTCCTCCAGGGCATCGGGTGAAAAATTCATTCGGCTTTGTTTCTGCTGCTCTTCACTCCACAGCTCAAGAATTCGATGAGCGGTGGTCAGAGACGGCTCCTCGATGGTTATGGTGAGAAACTGCTGCGAAAGTTCAGGAGTTTCCTCCAGCATGGATTGAATCGTCTTCCTTTCTCCTTCAGCCAGGATCGGCACTTGCAGCTGAAAAGACAGCAATTGAAGCTGCGGCTCCAGGTTAAACGCATAAGCAAGATGCAGGTCCCTAAAATAAGGGATTATATTGCAATCGGGATCAAGGAGGGCGGTTACCAATTTTTG
>JAIWHJ010000408.1:0-2774 GCA_048629695.1 Promethearchaeota archaeon | reverse complement strand
ACGATTTAAGTTTAATTAAACTAACTACTGGGGTTATATGGCAAAAGAAGAAGCCATTCAGGTTGAGGGCACGATCGTCGAACCTTTGCCGAATGCAATGTTCAGGGTTGAACTTGCAAACGGGCACAGGGTGCTTGCACATATATCAGGGAAAATGAGGATGCATTTTATTAAGATTCTCCCTGGTGACAGGGTGACTCTGGAGTTGTCTCCCTACGATTTAAGCAGGGGCCGGATTACATTTCGCTCTAAAAATAAGAAATAGCGATTATTCATGAAAATGAGGATAATACGATGAAAGTAAGGGCATCGGTAAAAAAAATGTGCAGCGACTGCCGCATATATAAGCGGAAAGGCGTGGTGCGGGTTGCCTGCAAGATAAAGAAGCATAAGCAACGGCAGGGATAGCCGTTTTCCATAAGTGATAGGGGGACAACCTTGGCACGCATAGCTGGCGTAGATTTGCCTAAAAATAAACATATGGATATTGCCTTGACGTATATTTTCGGAATCGGGCGGACTTCGTCCCGTAAGATTCTGGATGAGGCAGGGATGGCACATAATTTCAACAGCAACGGTCTGACGGATCAGGATGTGGTCAAGATTCGTAAGATCATTGATGATGGGTACGTGGTTGAAGGCGACAGGCGTAGAATTGTTGCCATGGACATCAAGCGTTTGATGGATCTTGGCTGTTACCGCGGACTCAGGCATCGCAAGGGTCTGCCCTGCAGGGGGCAGAGAACCAGCACCAATGCACGTACGCGGAAAGGACCGAGGCGGGGCCCCGGTATCAAGAAAAAAAATTAAACCGAATTTAAATTATCATTAGGGTTCGCTCAAAAATAAATTTACATGTTCAGATGTCGAGTCGACTGCACGGAAATGAGTTTCCGATCCGGCAGGACTATTTAACCGACGAGCCACACGCTATTTCGGATGGATCGGCGTATCAAAATGTGAAGTTATTTTTGAGCAAGTCCTTAATTGAGAGATACTATGGCCAGCCCGAAGACAAAAAGAATTAAACGCAGAGAAAAAAAGAACATTCCTGAAGGAATTGTGCATATCAAGTCTACCTTTAACAATACCCTGGTAACATTTTCCGACAGGCAGGGGAATGTAATATCCTGGTCCAGCGCCGGATGCCTTGGTTTCAAAGGATCGCGGAAAAGCACACCATATGCAGCCCAGAATGCGGTTGATGCCGCCGCCAAAAAGGCAATGGACCATGGCTTAAGGAAAGTGGAAGTAATGGTCAAAGGGCCGGGGCCCGGCCGGGAAGCAGCATTAAGGGCGCTTCAGGGCGCAGGACTTGAAGTCAGTCGGATTTGCGACGTCACCCCTATACCTCACAACGGATGTAAGCCCCCGAAGAGAAGAAGGGTCTAATTTTTTCCAACCTTGTGAGGATTCATCAAGATTATTATATCTGTTTATATATATGTCGGCCATGAACTTGGCCGGCGCTTTATGGAGGATCAAAATTGGCACGATATAGAGGCGCTGTATGCCGTCAATGCCGAAGGGAAAATCTGAAGTTGTTTTTAAAGGGTGACAGGTGTTATTCCGATAAGTGCTCCTTTGAAAGAAGATCGTATCCACCTGGTCAGCATGGTCAGGCTCGTATGCGTAAAGCCTCTGATTACGCGATCCAGCTTCGGGAAAAACAAAAAGTTCGACGTATGTACGGCATGCTTGAGGGACAGTTCAAGAAGTTTTTTAAAATTGCTGAATCAAAAAAAGGCATCACCGGCGAAAATCTCCTTGTCCTGCTTGAGACGAGACTTGACAACACAGTCTTCAGGTTGGGTTTTGCCGCGTCCAGGAGTCAGGCCAGGCAGATTGTGAGACACAACCATGTTCTGGTAAATGGAAAGAGAGTAAATATCCCTTCGTACAGCGTTTCTGTTGGAGATGAGATTACGATCAAGGAAAAAAGTCGAAAAGTAGATGTTATCAATGATGCCTTGGCGGCTGTAGTCAGGAGGGGTATTCCGGCCTGGTTGGAAATAGAAACGGAAAATCACAAAGGAACTGTAAAGGCTTTACCTGCGCGTGAGGATATTACCATGCCGATTCAGGAACAGCTAATTGTTGAACTCTACTCCAAATAATAGAGATTATGGATAACGATCAAGAATTGACCCAAGAGTCTGTTCCCTTTTATCGGAATTGGCGTGAGTTGATATGCCCGGAGCGTCTGGAAGTAGATCAAAACAGCCGTACCGAGTGTTACGCTAAATTTGTCTGCCAGCCTTTGGAGCGGGGATTTGCTATTACCATCGGTAACTCGTTACGCAGAATTCTGCTCTCATCAATACAGGGAGCTGCAATTACTTCTGTAAGAATTGATAAGGCGCTGCATGAATTTACCGCTATCCCGGGAATTCTTGAAGATGTGACCGAAATCATCTTGAACTTGAAGGTGGTGCGTCTCAAGCTCAATACGGCAGAGGGGCAAACAGTTCGGATTGATAAAAAGAAAAAAGGTCCTGTGACCGCTGCAGATATTATCACTGATGGATCTGTAGAGGTTATGAATCCGGAGAAGCATATAGCCACCATAACCGGGAAAGGAAAGTTTGCAATTGAGCTTGAAGTGAAATGGGGCAAAGGATACAGACCGGCGGAGATGAATAAGAGTGATGATCAGCCAATTGGTGTGATCCCTATCGACTCTATTTTTACTCCTGTCAAGAAAGTGCAGTATATCGTGACTCAGGCACGTGTTGGTCAGCAGACTGATTATGACAAGCTGACCCTTGAAATCC
>JAIWHJ010000407.1:0-2783 GCA_048629695.1 Promethearchaeota archaeon | reverse complement strand
GAGAGCCAATATTTTCTGCCAGAAACGCGCAGAAAATATTTTCTAAAGTCCCACTTCCGTTTCACATAATGAAGATGCCAAGAAGTACAATTTATTTTTTGCCGAGCCCAAACAACCACTCCACGCCAATAATAAGAAGGAGAGCGAATAGCAGGGCTATTTAACCGACGATCAACGCATCCATGCGGGATGGATCGACGCATGAAAATTTGAAGTTATTTATTTCCACATCCCTTACCGAACACAGTATGGAAGTTTGATAGTGATTATGGTCTGTCCGGCATCAACTTGAATATCCAGAATTCCATTGTTTAACTGAACAAAATGGGAGATAATTTGAAGTCCGCGTCCTTTGACCCGGCAATCACGGATCTCTTCAATTTTATCAGCTAAGATCTCACCGGTATTCCTGACCTCCAGACAAACCATCATGTCCTGACGAAAACCGCGGACAGCCAGTATGCCGCCCTCTTCAGGAACAGCCTTGGTTGCGTTATTCAACAGATTGTCAAGCACGCGCTCAAGTCCGAAACGAGCACAAAATACAAACAATTCCGGTTCAAACTCAGGCGGCCGGACCTCAATATTCGTTCGCCTGGACTCCAGGATCACCTCTTGGTTGATCTGGAATCTTTCCATTGCGACCAGAGACAGATCCAGCAATTCCTCCCGCCCCTCGCCGGTCATGGCCAGGGCAAGGTCCTGCATTCTGGCTGATTCCCGAATCATAATCCCGGCATAGCGATCCAGCTTGGCACGAACCGTCTCCAGATCGTCGGATCCAAGCAGTTTGCGGATCCGGCCGGCAAAACCCGCCACCGCGATGGCCGGGTTCTTGAAATCGTGCAGCATATCCCCCATGAACTCAAGCTTTGACGCCTTCATTATCTCCTTGCCGAAAAACGTAAGGAGATCAATCTCCTCGTCTGTAAAATAACGCTTCTGATCTTCGGCAAAAAACATCAGCAGGTGTCGCACCTCATTTTCCACCTTTAACGGCACGAGCAGGATACTGTTAATTTTACTCATCTGAACAAATTCCTGCATCTGACGGCTGATCATTTGACTTTTCATTGGATCCGTTATCAGTACATAGGCCGGGGTAATTCGGTCCGCGTGATTATTAAAACCATTTTGTTTCCCCTGGATCGCTATATTAAAATACTGGTGATGATCAATAGTAAAACTGTGACCGATCTTGTGGTATGTCTTGTCCAGCGGATAGGCGGAATCTAAACGGACAAACTGATGATCATCGGAAATAGTAAAAAGAGAACAGCTCTGTACCTGGATGAACTCCCTGAGTTCGGGAATCATGAGCGAGAAGAGATCCTTCAGCCTAATGCCTTCCCTGTTGCTCAATTTAACAAACATCTTGTTTACTATCTGTTCTTTCCGCCTGTTCATTTCCTGCAAACCTGCAATCTTTTTTCTTGCCAGCACATAACTCAGCCTTCGGGCAAGTAATTCAGCTCGGATTACCTCCATAGGCGTAAATTGTCTGTTGTCCTCAGAATAGTATATCTGCAGGGAACCGAACAGATTGCTCTTTTCTCCCTTGTATTCAGGCTGAAAAAGAGGCAAAGCCAAAAGCGAACAAAGCCCCTGTCTTTTGATGATTTCCTTGTTCTTGTAACGGGGATCCTTTGAAATGCTCGCAACCTGGATGCTTTTCTTTTCTTTGATCACGGCGCCTGAAATTGAATCCTGGACCGGAATGATCTCAAAACGATCGTAATCCGCGACTCCGTAACTGCCAAAGCTTGTCATAGTAGTAGTTTTGGGATTAAACAGCCGGATAGTGGCCGCCTTGGCATCAAGACGGTTTGTGATCTTTTGAGCCGCGATTTTCATTATTGCCTTTATGGGCAAAGTCGCGTCGATCGCCATGATTTCCTCAATCTCGACAACTATTTCCGACATCAGGCCTGCCAGGTACTCATTTTCAATTGCATCAATGAGTAAGGAACTCTCGTCCTTTGAAAGAGCAGTCTTCTGAAACAGCTCATTATCCGAGAGAAAGTCAGCAAGTCTTTTTTTCATGCTTTCATCTTCCGTAATGGTTAATGGGAAGCGTTTACCGCCATGCCCTGGTCAGCTCCAGAAGCATCCTGACACCTATTCCGGATGGGCCTTTGGGCACATACGATTTTTTGGTATAATTCCAGGCCGTTCCGGCGATATCCAGATGGACCCACGGGACATCTCCAACAAATTTTTCCAGGAACGCTGCAGCAGTAATAGTTCCCGCAGCCCGGCCGCCGACATTCTTCATGTCAGCTATTCGGGACTTCAACTGCTTGGTATATTCTGATCCGAGAGGAAGCCGCCAGAGTAATTCTCCGCTCCTCTCCCCGGCACGTGTAATCTTTTCCGCCAGTATGTCATCATTGGACAGCATGCCGATCCTGTGATGGCCAAGCCCTACAATTACGGCGCCGGTAAGTGTAGCCAGATCAATAACTGCGTCGGGTTTAAATTTATCCACACCGTAGGCAAGCGCATCTGCCAGAATCAGTCTGCCTTCCGCATCAGTATTAATCACCTCAACCGTCTTCCCGCCGTAATGAGTAATAACATCACCCGGTTTCAGCGCTAAAGGACCTGGGAGATTCTCCGTGGCCGGGACAATTGCCACAACATCCACCCGTTTAGGCTTTTCCTCACCTATGGCCTGCATTGCGGCCAGGACAGCGGCCCCGCCGCACATATCGTATTTCATCTCATCCATTCGAGGAGGAGGCTTTAAAGAGATGCCTCCGGAATCAAACGTCAATCCTTTG
>JAIWHJ010000406.1:0-2783 GCA_048629695.1 Promethearchaeota archaeon | reverse complement strand
TTAACTTCAAGAAGTTATCGTGTTTTCTGCGTTTGTTGTTGAACGCGTTTTTAACGCTATTATAAGGGCATATAGGGCTATATGGGGCTGTATTGTACTGAAAGCTCAATATCTGCTTAAATAATGGGATTTACTGTGTATTTTTTTAAAATTCAGGTGACACAAAAATACGGATAACAGGTTGATTCATTTAGTAAAAATCGACCCCCGGGAAATACCAGAGAGCCTATTATTTGTTAAACGCACCGTGCGATAGCCAAGACAACTGAGGCGCGATTTCATCATGGCGCGGGCCGGAAAAACTTGCCCTCGTTCCCAGGCTCCGCCTGGGAATGCATGCCTTAAGGCTCTGCCTTTTTTAGACCAGTCAATGGTGCATGGCATGATCCCTTACATAAATTTAAAAAATTACGCACCGCATCAGGAGTGTTGCCGAAATGGAGATGGACATAACTTCCCAGGGTGTTGCCCAGCCGATAACCTTCCCTGCGGTTGTCGGCAAATTGATAGACTTGGTCCACATCCATTTCCTTGTCAAGCTCTGAATAGTGAAATTCATGCCCATGCAGTATAACGCCCGCCTTGCCGAACAGAGTATTATTTGTTAAGCGCACCGTGCGGTAGCCAAGACGACTGAGGCGCGGTTTCATCATGGCGCGGGCCGGAAAAACTTCCGCCATTTGGTAAAAATCTCCCTCCATGGTGACAATACCCTCGGTCAGATACATAAATCCGCCACATTCGGCGTAAACCGGCAGGCCGGCAGACGCAAAGCGCTTGATATCCTCTCTCATGCCCAGGTTATCCTGAAGCCCCGGGCCGTAAAGTTCCGGATAACCGCCGCCAAGATAGAGCCCATCCAGATCAGGGGGCAGTCTGCAATCGTGTAAGGGACTAAAGGGAATAATTTCCGCTCCGGCCTTTTCAAATAATTGCAGATTGTCCTCATAATAAAAACAAAAGGCCTCATCCCTGGCCACACCCAGCCGCACACCGGGGCAAACCGGAATATCAACACCGGCCGGGAGATTTTCAGGACATGGAATATCCCGCCGTTCTGCCGCCAAAGCCGTTATCTGGTCAAGATCCACATTTTGCCGGACCAGTTCAGCCAGATAATTGATCTGTTTCCGGGAAAATGGTTTTTCTCCGCCCAGATAAAGGCCCAGATGCCTGGAAGGGATTTGCAGATACTCATCCCTGGGCAGAATTCCGACCACAGGGGTATTACAATATGTTTCTATACTTTTTTTTACCAGAGATTGATGCCGCAGGCCGGCTGTGCGGTTCAGAATTACCCCGGCCGGCCGGGTTTCGGACTGAAAAGTCTCAAAACCTTTGACAACGGCCCCCACACTCTCGGCCGCGGAGCGGACATCAACTACAAGCAGTAACGGTACATTCAGTGTGTCGGCCAGGACGGCGGCCGATCCTTTGCCGCCGTCAAATAAACCCATGACCCCCTCAATCACGCTGATCCCTTCAGCCGGGGCATGGCGTTTAAAAAGACGGCAAACATAATCCCGGCCGCACATCCGGATATCCAGATTATAGGAATTACGGCCGGTTACCAGGGTGTGCAGGGTGGGATCAATAAAATCCGGCCCGCACTTAAAGGGCTGCACCGCCCGGTTTTCCCGGCCCAGGGCCGCCATCAACCCCAGAGTGACCGTGGTCTTGCCGCAGCCGGAACCGGTTCCGCAGACAAGTATGGCAGGACTGGAACTCATTTTGACAAAAGGCCTGGATAGAGAATTTCGGAAATCCGCCTGACCCCGGTCAGCAGTTCCATGGTGGGCCGCGAGACCAGATGTTCGTCAACAAGATATACCTGTTTTTCCTGAACAGCCTTTATGACCTGGAATCCCGGTTCATTTATAATATCATCAAGTTTTACCGGATTCATGCGGCCCTGCTGGGCAAGGAAAATATCAATCTCATTTGCCCTGGCCAGGATACGTTCCTTGCCGTAACCGGCAATATTTGTGTTGCGAAGCCGTATCGCATCATTTGCCACATTTATGCCGCCGCTCTGTTCCAGGACAAACATGGCCATAGAGGCTGGAGCAAAGGTCTTCATCCGGCCGTGAATCGCCTCGAAATAAACGTGTTTGCGCTTTGTGACCGGTATTTCAGACACCCGGTTTTGTATATAAGCGAGCTGATCAGTAAAGTCCTGCGCCATTTCCCGGGCCTGTTGCCGGCGGCCGGTGAGTTTGCCGAGGGTCAGCCAGTAATCAAACATTCCGGCAATTGTGACCGGCTGCAGGGAGATCACGGTTACCCCGGTTGCGCGCAATTGTTTGACCAGTTGCGGGTAACCACGGCTGATCATCGGCCGGATCAGAACAAGATCAGGCCGCAGGGCCAGGAAACGTTCCGGGTCATCCCGGTAGCTGAAACGCATACGTTCCCGGCCCGAATCATCACTGCGGCAGACTCCGACAATTTCCTCGTCCAGGCCCATATTAAGCAGGTTTTGCGTATGGGCCGCATACAGGGTGATGATACGGCTGAATACCCGGTTTATTTTAAAGGTAACGCCATCACTGTCGGTTATTTCCAGAACAGGGGCAGCGGCTGATGCGGTCGTCAAACCTGCTGAAAAACAGACGATAATAAAAAATATTTGTATAGCGATTTTTTTCATTTCTCGACAGTCGAGAATCCGGATATCTTACCCTAACTTTTTAAGAAGTTACGTTAAAGGCTAAGGGGTTGGTTTTAATTTCGGCCATCTCAGTTATTGTCAGGGAACTCGCTGTGCTCGCACCCTGACCTGC
>JAIWHJ010000405.1:0-2784 GCA_048629695.1 Promethearchaeota archaeon | reverse complement strand
AAATAAAATGCTATTCTGTTATATTTGTCGGAAGTTGGACTTTACACGGCATCACCTCAAAAGGCGGGACTAAAGTCCCACTTCCGTTTCAGATAATGAAGATGCCAAAAAGTACAATTTATTTTTTGCCGAGCCCTTAACGCCAAACCCAACCTTTGTGCCCTGAACCCTTAAAACTATGAAACTTAAACCCAAGATACTGGCCATGATCCTGGCCGGAGGCCGGGTGGATGAACTGAATGTCCTGACCTGCTACCGGCCCAAATCGGCAGTGCCTTTTGGCGGATTTGCCCGTGTAATCGACTTTCCTTTAAGCAACCTCATGCATTCGGGTCTGGAACGTGCGGCAATCTTGAGCCAGTACCGGAGTTTTTCCCTGATCAACCATATAGGAAGCGGCGCCGCATGGGACATGATAGGCCGACACAGGGGCGTTTCCATCCTGCCGCCATCCAAAGGATACGGCACCTCCGACTGGTACCGGGGCTCCGCCGATGCGGTTTACCAGAATTTTGATTTTATAAAATATTATAATCCCGAGGTCGTGCTTATTCTGTCCGGTGATCATATCTACAATATGAACTACCGGAAAATGATCGACTATCACAAGGCCAAGGATGCGGACCTGACCATGGCGTGTGTCAAGGCGCCCATGGCACAGGCAGGTCGTTTTGGGGTGGCTGACATCGACAATGAGGACGGCGACACGGGCGGCAGGGTGCTCAGGTACAAGGAAAAGCCGTCCAAGCCCAAATTCAACTGGGCATCCATGACCATCTTATGTTTCAAGCCAAAAACACTATACGAAATTCTCGAAATAAACGCGCTTGAAGATGATTCCTTTGAGTTCGGCCGGAATATTATTCCCCGCATGATGTTTGACCGGAGGAAAGTATTCGGTTTTAAATTTTACGGATACTGGGGGTACACCCGCACCATAGAGGAATACTGGCAGACCAACATGGATCTGCTTGGACCGAATCCCAGGATCAAAATTGACGAATGGGCAATCAGGACGAACCTGGAACACCGCGACATCAAAAACCGCCAGCCTCTTAAAATCGGCCTTAAGGCAACTGTTCAAGACAGCCTGATCTACAACGGCTGCGTAATAGAAGGGCATGTGGAACGTTCCATCCTGTTTCCGGGCGTGCATGTAAAAAAGGGCGCAATTGTAAAAGATTCCGTGCTTTTTTTTGAAAACATTGTTTCAAGAAACGTACGATTAAATAAAGTGGTCAGCGACGTAAACGTTGTCTTTGGAAACGGAACGCTGATCGGAGGGGATGGCCCATCTGAAGACCAGGAGGCATCTGTAATCGGATGGAACAACCAAATCCCGGCCAATAGCGTGATCGGTTCCGACTGCACCCTGTATCCGGGCCTTAAGCCGGAAAAGTTTACCAGGGAAATCAAAACCGGGGAGATAGTGCGATGAAGAATGCCGAAAAGCCTCTTGTGCTGTTGCTTGCAGGCGGCGTCGGCAGCCGTCTGAACGTGCTGGTTCAGACCAGGGCCAAGCCCGCGGTTTCCTTTGCCGGGCTGTACCGTATCATCGATTTCAGCCTCAGCAACGTTATGAACTCCGGCCTGACACAGGTAGGCGTTCTGACACAATATAAACCCCTGTCGCTGATGCGGCACATCGGCACAGGAGAACCATGGGATTTTACAGGAAGGACAAGGGGCGTAAAGATTCTGCCTCCCAGAACCGGTTCAAAGGATTCTGACTGGTACAAGGGAACCGCTGATGCAGTCCGTCAGAACATTGACTTTATTAAGGCCCATCCATCAACAAAGATCGTGATATTGTCAGGCGACCACATCTACCGTATGGATTTCGATGACATGATCCGGTTCCATCGGCGTAAAGGCGCAGACATCACAATCGGCATGATGGTGGTGCCGAAAAGCCGGATTCATCAGTTCGGGGCCGGGATCACCAATGAAGACGGCCGTATTGTGGAATGGGAGGAAAAGCCGAAGGTACCCAGAACAAACCTGGCATCCATGGGAATCTATGTCTTTGATACCAGGTACCTGTTAAAACTCCTGGACGAGGACCGTCAGGAGGTGGATTTCGGCATGCACCTGATCCCCAAGGCCATTAAACGGGACAATGTATTTGCTTACCCGTTTCATGGGTACTGGCGGGACGTGGGAACCATCCAGACATACTGGGAGGCCAACATGGATATCCTTAAGGACAACCCTGAAATATCACCTCAAGACTGGGGAATCAGGCCCGTGTCAACATGTGATAACAACTTTGCGGACAGGTGCCCGGCCCGATTTGCAACAGGCAGCGAGGTCAGGGGTTCAATGATATCTGCAGGCAGCGTGATCAAAGGCAAAGTCGTTAATTCAGTACTCGCGCCCGGCGTCAAGGTAAAACCCGGAGCCCTGGTAAAAGACTCAATAATAATTGACGATTGCATCATTGAACAAGGGGCGGTTGTCGATCTCGCCATCCTGGACAAACGGATAACCGTGGGTAAAAATGCCGTGGTGGGCAGAGGTGATGATAAAGACGTATCAAACAAGCTCCACCCGACACACCTGTATACGGGAATAACCCTTGTGGGCAAAGAAGCGGTCATCCCGGAAAACGCGGTCATAGGCAGAAACTGCATTATCAGGCCATGGGCAACTCCTGATAATTTTCCCTCCATCCACATAGAATCCGGAGAAACGGTCTAAGAGCTTTCCCTTTTACCTTAGGGCTCGGAAAAAATTAAAATGCTATTTTGTTATATTTGTCGGAAGTGGGACTTTAGTCCCGCC
>JAIWHJ010000404.1:0-2787 GCA_048629695.1 Promethearchaeota archaeon | reverse complement strand
GGCTGCTTTCAGAGGGAGGCAACTGAAACGGCTGAAAGGATTTCATCTGCCCGTTATTGAGGTCATATTCGGTCCGTTCAATGATTTCCTTCTGCATCTGCGGATTCAAATCCTTGAAATATGCCGTATAGCCTGACACCCGAACCAGTAACTCCCGCAGGAGTTCCCTGTTTTCTTCAGGATGCATTACTGCTTTGACAAATGTTTCATGGTCATTAATATTAAACTGTATTTCCATGCCCCCGTCTCTTTGCCCGTCCAGGTCATCGAAATAGCCTGCAACCGACGCTGTAAAATTATCAACCATCGTGGCCCGGTCATGTTCAGGCGTGTATTTAATGTTAAACGCCATACCGTTTGTGACATGTTCGGCCGGGATCGAGGCGACGCTGTTTAAGGTGGCGGTCAATACCGGCGTTGCGCCTGAGACCGGGGTAATGCCGCTTGCAAAATTTTCATGCGCCTTACGTCCGTTAGGAAGCGCGCCGGTCAACCTGCCGAACCCGGCATGGTTGGTCATGGTCCAGTAGCCAACCCGGTATTTCCCATTCCGGTACGTTGTTTTTGCCTGAAAACAATCATGCAGGTTTTTGATCAGCCATTGGACATTGCCTTGTGCGGTTAAATCCTCGTTACCGTATTTGGGCGCCCCTTTAAGGAGTTGATGTAACACCTTATTATTTTCAAAATTATTATTAACGGCATCGATCAATTCTTTAAATGTTGCTTTCTTTTCCCTGTAGACGATCTGCTCGATGGCGCTCAGGGAATCCGCCACATCGGCAAGCCCGATTATAGTTACTCCGGAAGCATTGATCATGGCGCCGCCCCTGATAAGATCTTTTCCCTTGTCCATGGGTCCTTCAAAAAGGGCCGACAGAATGGGGGTGGGGTAAGAGAGCTGATGGGTCCTGCCCAGATCGTCATTCAGACTGGTGGTTATGTCGGCCATCCAGCTCAACTGTTTGTAAAAGGCATCCCTGAATTGTTCAAACGTTTCAAATCGGGCCGGATCATCAGCAGGACCGCCGGTCTCTATGCTGATCAACTGATCCATACCGGTGTGCCGATGACGTCCATTAAACAAAGTCAACTCTAAAACAGAGGTAAGGTTAAGGAGTATTGATGAACTGGCGGTATAGGCCCGGCCGCTGCTGACCGGTTCCACACACCCCACGGAACTGTAATCCCTGGCCTGTTCAACAGTTTCACCCTGTGACATCAAGGCCTTGATCACGGCCTTGTCATTATGAAGAGCGGGCGTGGCCTTTGTTTTCAGGTTGGCGTCACAGAGCCTTTTGAGATATGCCGGCTCATTTACGCCCTCATAGTACCGGGCGTTTAAATTCGGGTCCCTGAGCATCATGAGTTCAGTGGCCTTCAGCATCACATATGTCAGTTCATTTACCGCGTCTTTTGCAATTTCACTGCTATTCGGCATGACACCGCCTATTGTGATGGCTTGATTGGAGCCCGTGCCGCCGAACAACTGCTCGCCGGCATCCGGGATCATGGGAACATGGTCTCCGATTTTAAGCCACAGACAACAAATCATCTCCAGGGCATCTTTAATGGAAATGGTCTTATTGATCTCTTTTGCGTAGAGATCATACAGCACTTGATCCAGGCGTCCCAGACTCAGGCCGACGTTGGGATTTTCCAGATGGATCGCCGTCCAGCAGATCCAGACCGCGGTTAAGCCCTCCCTGAATGTCCGTGCTGGATATCGCGGCACTTGTCTATGTATCTCCGCAATATCCAGCAACTCCTGCTTCCTTATGGGGTTGTTTTCTTTAAGCGCGAGTTTCTCAGCCTTAAACGCCAGGTTGTTTGAATAGGCTATAATTCCTTTCAAGACTTCAACTATGGCTGAATAAAATTCTTTTTGAGAAAAATTTTCCGTATTTTCTCTTTTATCCATGGCCTCACGGATGACGTTGTCAAGTCCCTCCCCAATGACACGTTTAAAATCCGGAACAGTATGAGAAATGCAATTTGTTTTGCTGGCCATAAAAAAAACCAGGCGCTGCAGCATCCTGATTCCAACAGGATCATTTCCATTGACTTTGCATCTGAACCGGGTTTTTTCCAGGATATTTTCTTTCATCCAAAAAGGAAAAATCTCCTTATTTAATTTTTCTGCATCTGTTTTACTCAGTTGATACGGATTTTTTTGTCTGGTCGAAATAGTCCAAAGCTCGGGCCAGATAGTCAAGCCGAGGAATTCAGGAAAAAGGGGCACTCCTTTGAATTTACTCGTGGTTGAACCGGCAAACAATGATGTATCGACAAATGAAAACTTACGCATCTCTTTTCCTGGGCCGCGGCTTTCAAAACCATGACTGTGAAATACCACAGGGGAACGATTTTCCAGGACATAACGATACATCTTGGCCTTTTCGAGAATGGAAACACTCTCCTTGCCGAAATAATTGTTGTTCACGGAATATTTTGTGATTAAACGAGGCCGCTCGATACAGATTTCAGGCATTGCCTGAAAATAGGCGTCCCTGAGATTAACAACCCGCTCAGTAAGTTCGTAATTATCAAGATATTTATCAAAATCATTTTTCCCCGGCATCTCTTAACCTCCCTTTTTAAATAGTTGTTATGAGGAATAAAGGCTCGCTTAAAAATAATTTCACGTTTTCATGCGTCGATCCATCCCGCATGGCGTAATGGATGTGGTGCAATACAAAAAAGTGACAAGTTAATGTTTGGCTTGTTCGCAGTGTTATGTTCAACGTTAACGTGCTCGTGAACGTAAACGTAAACGTGCTCGTACAC
>JAIWHJ010000403.1:0-2794 GCA_048629695.1 Promethearchaeota archaeon | reverse complement strand
ATTGAGCAACAACTCTATTATATGCAATGATGCATCGTATGGAATTTTCATTTTTTAGGCAATTATTTCATTTTTTGTAACCCTTTAAAGAGAATCCCCGTTTAGCAGACTCCTCCGTATGTAATCGTGCACAGGCACCCCAGATATGCACACTGAAAGGCATAAACTCCAGCAGGCTGTGGCGAACCATTCACATGCAGGCAAACGAGCCTGCGAAACTCCGGATGAGTCGTTTGTAAACGATTACTAATTTTTATGCTATCTTCCAGCCCTAATTCTACAGATTGGAACGGTGCCGATCGCCGTAGCAGTTCCTATGTCCGCCGGCAGAGAGGTGATCGTCGATCTCGACTGGAGCGGCGGCTTGACAGACGGGTTGCATCGACCGCCCGGCACCGCCTGTCACTAAAAAACCGGCTTCGTATGCTGGTACATCCACGCCTTGGAGTTGATCGCCGGAAGGTAACCGACCAGCGCATTCCCGATGATCGCCGAGGAAGGAATCCCGCATTCATTTTGACCCAGGAAGAGATTTCCGCTCTCCTTGGAAAAGAATAAATGTCTGATCAAAATTCAGAGCCGAACAGTTAAAATGTAAACGTTCACAGTCGCCACATCAAAATATGAAATTATTTTTGAGCGAGCGTTACCAGTTGACTATGTGCGTAGGTATTGTATGAAAAAGCCTTGTGAAATCTGCGGAGGATCAGGTCAGATAAGCTATTTTAAAGGAGTAAGCAGATTCCTTTTATCCTGTGAAGAATGCCCTGGATGCTATGGACTGGGGTATAAATTTTCTTCGGATGATGGTATTAAATCAGGAAAGAAAAAGGGTGATCATCGCATTCAGTTAAAAAAAAATAAGCTCAAAGTAAGAATCTAAGGCCGGCGCGCATGAGAATAAATCTGAGATGTCCATATAATCTCATAGAGATTCGGTTACACGAAATATTTTTCAAAGGTGGATTTCCATGTTTCGTCTCCTCCATTGTGCAGACCTTCATTTAGACAGCCCGTTTCTTGGTATGGCGCAGCTTGATTCTGAGATGAGCGAACAGCTTCGTGAATCAACTTTTCAGTCCTTTCGTAAGATTGTGGACTATGCAATAAACCAGAAAGTGGATCTTGTTACCGTGGCAGGCGATGTATATGATTCCGCCGATCATGGCCTGCACTCTGTTGTTCGTTTTCGCGATCAACTCAAACGACTCTCCGAAGCAAAGATTCCCTGTTGCATTGTAGCAGGTAACCATGATCCGTTGAAATCACGGAGACAGGGGGCAAGCCTGCCCCAGGGCTGCCATCTCTTTGGTGATAAGCCCGAGCGCTGGGAAATAGACCGGGAAGCATCTTCCAAGGTCAGTGTATACGGCGTCAGCTTTCCCGTGAGTGCAGTCAAAAAAAACCTGGCCCTGCAACTGGCTGATTGTTACCGTGCAGGGCCGGGGCTCCATCTCGCCTTGCTCCACTGCAACCTGGGCTCTCACAGCGGTCATGACAATTACGCTCCCTGTTCGCTGGATGAACTTCGAGCAACTCCTTTCAACGCCTGGCTGTTGGGCCACGTCCATGAACATAAATTAATTTCTAAAGCCGACCCGCTCATTGTTTATCCGGGAAATATTCAGGGAAGGCATATTCGAGAGTCCGGCCAACGGGGAGCATCACTGATTACTTTCCACGATCAAGGAGATCCTGAGCACGAGTTTATTCCGACAGCCGAAGTAATCTGGTCAACCGGGGAGACTTCCATCGAGAATATCGATACAATGGAAGAACTCGTGGAACGTATAGACGATCAATTTGAAAATCTGCTGGACAAAGAACCTGATGCACGCACTTTGGTAGTGCGCTGGCGATTGATTAACCGCGGCCCTTTACATCACGAACTCAGCAGATCGGGAGTGGAAGAGTTGATCGAGATTATCCGGAAAAAATGGCGCGACCACGCCACACCTGTGTTGGTGGAAAAACTCAGCGACGACACCATGCCCGCCATTGACCTGGATGAACTGAGGCAACAGAATAGTTTTTCTTCAATGGTCCTGGTTGCCGCACGCGATTTCGAAACAGACCCGGCCGAACAAGAGCGTTTAATCGCTGATCTTGCCAGGCTCAGGAATCATAAAGGATTAAGAAAATACCTTGTAAACTTTGAATCCAAGATGGAAAATGACCCTCAATTCCTGAAAAAGATACTTGAACGAAGCGCTCTTCACGCTATCAATGCCATGATTGAATAAAGTCTAAGTAAGGTGTTCCTTTTCCTTTGTTATCAAGAGCTGTTGAAACTATTCGAAGATAATCAACCAGGGAATTTTTTACCGCATCAATAACAATCTCAAAAAATTGTGCTGTGTCGTCGTTAGACTCTTGAGCGTGAAAAAGAGAATCAATATATTAATACCGGCCACAAACGGTAAAAACAGAAAATATTGATCTAAAAAAACGAAGCGATAAAATGGAAGCTGCAATAACGAGCAAACTTACCACCAAAAGCCAGGCCACCATCCCTGAAAAAATCAGGAAAATTCTAGGGCTTCACCCTGGCGACTCTGTGGCGTTTGAAGTTAATGAAAACCTTAAGGTTTTAATCCGCAAAGCAACCTCGATAGATTTTGAGTTTGCAAAAGCTCTTGAAGGTACGCTTTCAGAATGGTCGTCAAAGAATGACGAAGAGGCTTATTGTGACTTATAAAATTTTTGATGTTGTTGTAGTGCCTTTTCCTTTTACGGATCAGAAAGCCGTAAAAGAGAGCCTTCAAAAATTAATGCTCCTTTAGGCACAGCAAAA
>JAIWHJ010000402.1:0-2813 GCA_048629695.1 Promethearchaeota archaeon | reverse complement strand
CGTTCACAGGCGCCCATTTCTAAGATATTGCTTTGGTCATGCTTCCCTCGCAATGACGGGAAAAGTGTAAATTGAGAGTTTACGTCAGCGGCGCTAAGCAGGTGACCTCTCTGAACGGTTACAATTCCCATACGAAAAAAAAGGTCGTGAATAATGCAGGTTACAGTTGAAGATGTAGGCGCTCTTACGAAAAAGTTAAAGATCGTACTGCCTGAGGATATGGTGGCAAAGAAGTTAAATGAGGCATACAACGCACTCAGGTCTCAAGTGTCGCTCAAGGGTTTCAGAAAAGGCAGGGTGCCCAGGAAGGTATTGGAAAGGACTCACGGCGCAAAGGTTGAAGACGAGGTAGGCGGCAAGCTGATCCAGGAGACCTATTTTGATGCCCTGGCAGAGTCGAAGATCGATGTTGTCGCCCATCCGGACATCAAAACCCAGAGCTTTGAGAAAGACGGCACATTCTACTATGAGACCGAGGTAAATGTAAGACCCGAGTTTGACCTGGGAGAATACAAGGGGCTTGAGATCGAACGTCCTGAGGTAGTTGTTACGGATAGTGAGGTTGACGACAGGCTTTTAGAGATGCAAAAGGAGATGGCCCCCCTCCGTACCGTGGATGATCGCGGTATTCGGTTGAACGATCTGGCTGTAGTGGATTTTAAGGGCTATCACAAAGGTGAACTCATAAAACAGGTTCAACAGGAAAATCACTCTGTTGACGTTGGTTCCGGGCAAAACGGAAAGGAATTCGAGGCCGGGCTGATCGGTCTGAAGGCCGGCATGCAGACCTCCTTAGAGGTTGATTTTCAGCCTGATTTCCCAAATCCCGTTCTGGCCGGTAAAAAGGTTGAGTTCAGGATCGAAGTCAAGGCGGTAAAGGAGAGGGTCCTTGCTGATCTGGATGACGAATTTGCCAAGGATGCGGGTGACGAATTCAATACTCTGGATGACTTGAAGGCCCATGTCCGCATAAAAATTCGCGAAAAACAGGAAGATGCCCAGAAAGGTGATCTGTATGACAAAATCATGATGAAGCTGGTTGATGATCATAAATTTGAATTGCCGCACCGTCTTGTAATGTATGAGGTCAACAGGCTTATAAAAGAAGTTGAAGTCAGGTTGGAGCAGAAGGGAATAAACCTGGAATCAGCAGGCCTGAACAGGGACGACCTTGTTGACCAGTACAAAGAGTCCGCAGAAAGACAGGTCCGCGGTGATTTTATTTTAAAAAAGATTTCTACGACAGAGGGAATCAAGCTTTCGGACGAGGATATAAATAAAGGATTCAAGCGGATATCCGATCAGTACAGCATGCCTATGGAAGAAGTAAAGAAGTACTTTGCCTCCAGGGATGATTTTTTACCTTTTATGAATGAACTTTTGAACGAGCAAATTTTGAAATTTTTGTTGGACAATGCCGTTTTCAAGTATGTTCCCGCAGACCGGGAAAGTGATTCCAGTGTAGAAGCGACTGGGGGAGATAAGTTATGAATTTGATTCCCATGGTGGTTGAACAGAGTCCGCGCGGAGAGAGGGCATATGATATCTATTCACGTCTGCTCAAGGAAAGAATTGTTTTTTTAGGCACTGAGGTGAATGATGATGTTGCCAATGTCATTATCGCCCAGTTTCTTTTTTTGGAAGCGGACGACCCTGACAAGGATATCACCTTTTATATTAATTCTCCGGGAGGATCGGTTTCAGCCGGACTCGCGATTTATGACACCATGCAGTATGTGAAGTCGGACATTGCCACGCTCTGCATGGGCCAGGCATCAAGCATGGGCGCCTTGATACTCGCGGCAGGCACAAAGGGCAAGAGATATGCTCTCCCTAATTCGCGCATCCTGATTCATCAGCCCCTCGGCGGTTTTCACGGCCAGGCCTCTGACATTGATATCCATGCCAAGGAGATCTTAAAAATACGTAATAGATTGAACAGGATCCTTGCGGAGCATACGGGCCGCAAGGTTGGGGCCATTGCAAAGGACACGGAACGTGACAATTTCATGAGCGCGGAAGATGCCAGGAAATACGGCATTGTGGACAAGGTACTCGCAAAAAGGGAGAACCTTGACAAAGAAGAGGAGTCTTAATTATGTCTGCCAACAACCGGATAGATGAGGTGGGAGTCTGCTGTTCCTTCTGCGGTAAGAGCCAGGATGCTGTCAGGAAATTGATCGCAGGGCCGTCCGTTTATATCTGCGATGAATGTATTGAACTTTGTAACGAGATTGTCCTGGAAGATCGTCAGGCCGATCAGGAAGCCGAGGGCCTGACAGCCATTCTGAAACCAATGAAAATCAAGGAGCATCTTGATCAATATGTGATCGGTCAGGAAGAATCCAAACGGGTCTTGTCGGTTGCGGTTTATAATCATTACAAGCGTATTAACCAGCCTCCCGATAAAGACGAGGTTGAAATTGAAAAATCCAATATCATAATTGTCGGAGAGACAGGTACCGGCAAAACATTACTGGCCAGGACCATTGCAAAAATGCTGAATGTACCGTTCGCCATCGCCGATGCGACAGTATTGACAGAGGCTGGTTATGTTGGCGAGGATGTAGAGAGCATCTTGTCACGGCTTTTGCAGGCTGCCGATTATAATGTGGCCGCCGCAGAGCATGGGATCGTTTTCATTGATGAGATAGATAAAATAGCAAGAAAAAGTGACAATCCATCAATTACAAGAGATGTTTCGGGTGAAGGAGTTCAACAGGCCCTTTTAAAGATGCTCGAAGGAAGCGTAGCCAATGTTCCTCCACAAGGCGGACGGAAGATTCCGCAGCAGAGTTACATTGAGATCAACA
>JAIWHJ010000401.1:0-2816 GCA_048629695.1 Promethearchaeota archaeon | reverse complement strand
GCGCGGTCATCGGGAAGTTCATACAGTTTTACCAGCAAATCAGGCATTTTTCATTTCTCCCATCGTCCTGACAGTTGTCTCAGCGGCTCGGCAATGGCCTGGAAACGGGCAAGGCGGACAGTGTCCTGGTTCATAAATGAGAGAAGCGGCATGATTCCCTTATCAAGGATAAGTTCGGCAGCCCGCTGGCTGAGCAGGACCTCGGCACAGGGTTTCAGGCGGGATTCTTCATTTTCCCTGTAAACGTGAAGCGGCAGATTGCCGATGTCCAGGACACTGCCCGGCCGAAATTGCCGGCCTTGTAGGCTGAAAGCCTGACCCAGCAAAAGGACACAAACAAAACAGGAATTGCCCCAGAGATATGACCGGTGATCAGACCCTCCCGCCATTTCCTCGAATTCAAATGCTTCCACGAAATCGGTATCAGAGCCGTAGGGCAGCCTTAGAAGAAAACAGGGCAGAACAAGGCCCAGATATGCGGCTTCCGGAAGCTGACGCAGCATTTCCCATGCCTGTTTCTCATCAGGGCCTGCAGACGGTTGCCAGTCATCCGGGTCGGGTGTTTCGGCAAGGGACTTTTCACACAACAGTGTATCACCGGCAGCCGCGATGAATGGAGCGCCCGCTGCTTTGGCAATTCCGGCCATGCGGCCAAGCAGTTCGATATCATCCCAATTCGGTTCAAAGGTATAGTTGCCGGCCACAACCGCCCAGGGCTCGCCTCCGGCAGTTTCAACCGTTTCCTCCACCAGGAGTTTGTAAATTCCTGTTCTGCGGAGATTTTCTGTGCGGTTCAGGTCTTCCGCCAGTTCGGCCTTTGATAGATCAAGCAGGTAGAGTTGAAGTTGGGCGCCGGTTTCCAGTCTTTTGACAAGAAAAGAAAGTCCACGCCAGGCCGCTTCCACCGCCTGAAAATCAGGATGGTGTAAAATCATCCGCATCAGCTCGCCCGTGGCCGCATCCACCGCGGCAAGCATTTCATCCAGTTGCGGATGTGGCCTGGGCGTCAGATGCGGACCGACAATGTCCTGTAGCAATGAGTCCCATTCAGATGCCGGTTGTTCGGCCTTGGACTGTGGCGGCTCACCGGCTGTTTGCTCTATAATCCGGTCAAGAAGATCTCCGGTTGTCTGTTTGGCTGTGCCAGGCAGAATTTCTTGATCTCCTTTGCTTGATTCGGGTGCTTCAACCGGGGACAATTCTTCAGCAACGGCAGCGAATGTGGCCGGGTCCTTCAGGTTTTCCCTGGTGTCCTTCAATGCCTGGAACACTTCAAGACGCCTGTAAAGCGCATCAGGATGGAAATCATCAAGTTCGGAAAATTGAATGCTGCACAAGGGAGCGTTTTCCCCAAGAATGGGCAGCTCAATCTCCACTCCAAGTTTTGCCAATACGTTATCAAAATTATCACGATCCACCAAAATGGGCCGCGAGTTTGACAATGCCGTCCCGGACTGTTCCCGGCTGCGGGTTGCCCGGCCGCTGAAATCCCCCATGAGAAGGATACGAAAAGGCGTTTCAGCTTCCGAAGCACCGCGGGTCTCTTCCATGGAAGCGACAAGATTAAAATCAAGTTCACCGAATGAGATGGGCTTTGGCATGGTTTTGCCCCCTGTTTTTTTGTTTATAATAAAATGAAAGTGTGGTTAGCTGAAGAAATAATTTATTTTAAAAATAGCGTATTTACTTCAATGGATCATGTCAACAGTTAAGATATGACAAACATGAAGGAATTGATGATGAAGCACTCAGCAAGCACCTCTCAGTTATTTGATTTTCAGGACCAGGACGATTTTGGTCGCTTACGTGATTTACTCACCCGTGTCGGCTACATGGATTCCAGTGTGCTTGACACCATAGGCATCAACGACCTCCCGGCAATTAAAGGCAACAATCACCCACTGCTGCTTGAGAGAACCAACACCGGATCTCTACTCCATACCCTTATCCGCCTCTTTCTCATGGAAATGCCGGTGGAGAGAAGCATTTTGGAAAAGGCTATCCAGCCGATGACGATTGAATCCTGGAAACAGTCAGGGCTGGTGCATTATCGGGCTAAAGAGGTCATTGCGGCCGTGAAACTGCTACCGTTTCAGAACCTTGTTGTAGCCTTCGACTTGACCTCGATCATGCAGACGCCCTTGCGGGAAAATTATGTCATGGGCATCGGCAGCAGCACGATTACTTTGTCGAACCTGACGATCCGCAGGCAGTCGCGCCGCACCCTTGACCTTGGTGCCGGCTGCGGCGTTCATGCCTTCCTGGCTGCCCCGCACAGTGACCACACCGTTGCCGTGGACATCAATCCCCGTGCCGTGCAACTGGCGCAATTTAATGCAAAGCTGAATGCTATCACCAACATAGAATGCCTGCAAGGCGACTTTTTTGAACCGGTTGCCGACCAAAAGTTCGACCTTGTTATCAGCAACCCGCCCTTTGTCATCTCACCGGAGACACGTTTCATTTATCGGGACGGAGGCATGGAAGCCGACTCTGTCACTCGCAGGATCGTCCGTGAGGTTCCCCGCTTTCTTCATAAAGGCGGATTTTGCCAAATTTTATGCAACTGGGCGGAAACCAACGGCCAGGACTGGCAAAAAAGGTTGGAGAACTGGTTTGAGGGAACCGGTTGTGATGCATGGGTGATGCGATCGGAATCACTGACCGCAGCAACCTATGCCTCCACCTGGATTAAACATACAGAGTTTTTTGACCAGGAAACAAAGTTCGCTGAACGGTTCCGGAAATGGATGGCCTACTATGAAAGACTCGGCATAGAATCCGTTGGCGCGGGTCTGATCACCATGCGTAAAGCA
>JAIWHJ010000400.1:0-2840 GCA_048629695.1 Promethearchaeota archaeon | reverse complement strand
TTAACCACGTTTACAGCCATTTTCAGAAACCTTAATGTCTGTCTTTCCCGTCCCCCGTTCAAGGTCTTCCGGCAGCTTCAAAACCACTGCGCAGGGTGCGATTATTTCGAGTTTTGTTACCAGCAGGCCCTGACTGAAGAGGACATTCAGTTCCTCCCTTATCTGACCCCCGGCGCTCTGCAGAAAATGCGCTCTCTGGGACTGAAAAGTCTGGATAAAGCCCTGGCGTGGTTTGAATCTGCTAATGAAAAAAAAGATAAAGATACAGGGCTGCCACTTGTGCCCCCTTGCGGGGTAAACTCTTTTTCCGGCAATACACCCTTTGGACCATCGCAAAGAGAGCGTCTTTATGCCGCTCTCAGCGCCTTGGTTCACAACAAAATCGGTGTTGCTAAAAAGAAGACCGGTTTATACCCGGCCAACATCTCAACGGCTTTTTTCGTGCATCTGCTGCATGACCCGGTTTCAATGCACCCGTGTGGACTGGGCCTGGGCATGCAAAAGAGAGGCGGAGCACTGAAAACACTAACCTGGACCGCATTCACAGACACGGACCGGCGTCGAGTATGGCAGGATTTTTCAAACCGTTTTTTAGAGCTTTGGGAAACCGCTGTTGAAAACGGCATGGACCCGCATATCTTCCTTTTCGGAACAAAAGTGAGGCAGGGAATGCTGGAGTGGGCCGCGCTTATACCCCGCAAGGGGGCACAAGTGGAAGATATGGATATAGGCGCACTTTTTGGTCATGGGCCTGATTCTTATTGCACTGACTTGCGGCAGACGCTTAAGGAACATTTTTTTCTGCCGATTCCCGGCAATGTGACTCTTTTTGCTTTAAGCCGAATATTAGGGCTGACCGATGGGCCGGAGATTCCCGACACTCTTTTTCATGGAGACAGGCTGCCGGATGCGGCAATAAATGAAGAAAACAATAAACAGACCCTGCAACCATATCTTGAAATGGTACTCAAACTAAAGGCTAGGCTCCAACAATGGATTTCATCATATCTGGAAAGCGAGTGGAGCAGGGAAGGGTGGCAAATTATTCCCCCGGGCCGGATCAGCCGGGCTGAGGCATATCAACGGTTTATCAAAGCGGAAAAGTCCCACAGGGAAACGGATATAATGACCCTGCAGGAACTTTCATTAGAGGAGCGGGTGGAACGTTTCCGGGCCTTGGGTCCGCTGCACTTTACCGGCACGGTACTTGATGAAGAGGGACGATTTCTTTATATGTTCACCATTGCCGATGAGGTCGGCCTTGCCAAGTTTCGACAAGGGGATTTTTTGAAATTGATCCCATTAGGCGTCAACGACCTCCAGAGCGGCATGCCGGTAATTATGAAGCAGTATGCGCCGCAGGCCGGCCAGGTGGCGCTTCATTCGCGCCAGGGCCATAACATGAGATTGCATAAAGGCATTTCCTATTCCCTGGAGGAGGATGCGGATGATTGGAACACGCCCAAGCTGCTCAACGTGGTTCAAACCGTCTATTCGGCCAAGGTTCGTCATCCTTTGGCCAATCTGTTTGATGGGGCATGGGATTTTGAACAGCCGCATGAATGGCAGGAGTGGGTGCGGGGGTGGTTAAAGTCCGAGGCGGCTGTGGCCCGGTTGAATCCATCGCAGCAACATGCGCTTAAACTGCCTTTTCAATACGCATTGAGTCTGATTCAAGGTCCGCCCGGAACCGGTAAAACCAATCTCCTGGGCTGGATACTGATCGCCTTGATTCGCCACGCCCAGGCCACAGGCGAAAAGCTTCGTATTGCTGTAAGCGGTCTGACCCATCAGGCTATTGACCAGGTGCTCTCCAAGGTGGCTAATCTCGTCAACACCCATGGGCTGAAGGATTTCCCGGCCCGATGCGTCAAATTGGGGAGATGGGACGGCCCGGAGTTTGATGAAAAAAACAAAAAATTGCAGGTGGAACCGTTGGCAGACGCGGGCAATGTTTTGCTCTCCCCTTACCTTATCCTCGGATCAACCGGTTACGGGCTGTATAATATGTTTCGAAATCACAACAACAGCGGCGCGTCTACCCCGCAAGGGGGCACAAGCCCAAAGCCATTTGATTGGGTGATCTTTGATGAGGCGTCACAGATGCTGGCGCCCCAGGCCCTGCTGAGTCTGGTTTACGGCAAAGGTAATTTCCTTTTTCTGGGAGATATACGCCAACTGCCGCCGGTGATCCGGTCGGCAACATACGAAGAAGAGCCCCCCTGTGATGCCCCGGATGACGAATCAGTTGAAACGGAAGTACGCCGATCCTTGCTCGATATTCTGGCCCGGCGTTATCCGCGCCATAGCGCCCTGCTGGATGTGACCTATCGGATGAATGCGGAGATCTGCATGTTTCCGAGTCAAACCTGGTACGACGGTATATTGCATCCGGCTCCGGCAAATGCCCAGGCCAGGTTGGTACTGAAGGAATGGGCGGGCAATGACCTGCTCGATAAAATTCTCGATCCGCAGAAACCGGTCGTTCTGGTGCTCGCGGATCATCACGGCTGTTGTCAGGAATCAACGGTCGAGACCGAAATCATGGCCCGATTGGCCTGCCGTTTGCTGCTGGATTATGGCGTGGACAAAGAGCAATTGGCGCTTATCTCCCCGCACCGGGCCCAGAACAACGCGATTGCCCGGCGTCTGAGCGAACTTTTAGCCCGCGTTTCTCCCCAGGATCGCAGCAAAACGGCGGATGCGAGCCATTCCGACTTTGCAGCAGATTCTTGTGAGAAATGCGGGTCAGACAGCAACGCTCCGGATCTACCGTTGATTGACACGGTAGAACGGATGCAGGGCGCAGAACGGGATGTGATCATGTTCGGGTTTACGTG
>JAIWHJ010000399.1:0-2843 GCA_048629695.1 Promethearchaeota archaeon | reverse complement strand
CTGATCAGAAAAACAAGGAAGGCGACTGGCTGCTTAAAAATATTCCATAATCCGGTCTGGGCATTCACCATGTCAACGATACTAAAGGAGCCGGTAATCATGATAATGCTCACAACAGCAAATGCCATTGAAATTTCGTAGCTTATAATCATGGCTGACCCGCGCAGCCCGCCCATGTACCCGTACTTGTTCCCTGAAGACCATCCCCCCAGGATGTTTCCGTAAGAGCCAAGGGTTGAGAATCCGAGAATAAAAAGGATGCCAATGGATGGATTGGCAAGGTAAAGGTTGATTTTCCGTCCGAAAATCGTAATCGGCGGACCAAAAGGAATCACGGAAAGGAGAATAATGGCGGCCGTAATACTGATCGCAGGGGCTAACACAAATACCGTCTTGTCTGCGTTTTCAGGGATAACATCCTCTTTGAACAAGTTTTTTATCCCGTCAGCAACAGGCTGGAGGAGCCCATGAAACCCCACCCGCATTGGTCCGTATCTCATTTGCATATGTCCCAGCAACTTCCGTTCCAAATAGGTTGTGTAAGCAGCTATAAAGAGGAACACGCTGAATATCACAATTAGTTTGATTACAGGAATGATTAAATATTCAACCATCTGGATTACTCCCTCATGCAGCTTTTTTAATCTTGACCGCGCTGACTTTAAACTCGGGTATCTTTGCCACCGGGTCAACAATTGAATGTGTCAGGATGTTTGCCGAAGCTTCATGAAAATGGAACGGCATAAAAACCATCCCGAGTTTGGAACGCTCCGTGAGCCTTACTTTGACTTTTATGCTGCCCCGCCTTGAGGTAATATCTATGTATTCCCCGTCTGATATGTTCAACTTTTCCGCATCGTCGGGGTTTATTTCCGCAACGGGTTCCGGGCAAAGACGATTCAGGCCGGTGCCGCGCCGTGTCATGGTTCCTGTATGGAAGTGCGGATAATTCCGACCGGTGCTGAGCAGAAACGGGTACTCGTCATCCACGGGCTCGGCAGGCGGTATGTAATCGATGGCAAAGAAAAGTCCCTTGCCTCTGGCGAATTTTCCCACGTGAAGCACGGGCGTCCCTGGATGATCTTCATCCGGACACGGCCAGCTAATCCCGCCTTTTTCGATTCGCTTGTAGGTTATCCCCTTATAACTTGGGGTCAAAAGTCTTATCTCCTCCATGATTTTTTCCGGAGTTGTTGCGGGCATGGTATAGCCCATCCTTCTTGAGATTTCGCTTATGATCCAGGTGTCCTCTCTGGCTTCTCCCGGAGGTTCCACAGCCTTTCGAACTCTCTGGACCTTGCGTTCGGTGTTTACAACCGTTCCGTTCTTTTCCGCAAAACAGGTTGCAGGCAGCACAACATCGGCCAGTTTTGCGGTTTCCGTAAGGAATATATCCTGGACTACAAAAAATTCAAGACCTTCTATACCTTTTTCTATATGATGTTTGTCCGGATCGCTCAACACGGGATTTTCTCCCATGACGTATATGGCTTTTACTTGTCCGGTCTCGCCGCCGCTGAACATTTCAGTAACGGTAAGGCCGGGAGTGGACGGAAAGCCTTCCACCTGCCATGCATCTGCAAACTTTTTCCTGGCTTCATCGACGGTAACCGCCTGATAGCCGGGAAAGACATTGGGCAGGCCGCCCATATCACAGGCACCCTGGACATTGTTCTGGCCGCGGAGCGGATTGACTCCGCCGCCTTCCTTGCCCACGTTGCCGCAAAGCATGGCCAGGTTGGCACAAGACTTTACGTTATCCGTCCCGGTGATGTGCTGAGTTATCCCCATGGTGTAAAGAATCGCCGCAGGATCGGCCTTTGCATAGAGCCGGGCCGCGGCATGAAGGTCTTCTTCAGAAATCCCGGTAATTGATGACACGTATTCCGGAGTATATTTTTCAACGCAGCTTTTCAGTTCCTCAAAACCTTCCATCCGCTCATCGATGTAAGCCTGATCCTGCAAGTTCTCTTTTATAATGATGTGCATGAGCCCGTTTATCAACGCAACATCGGAGCCCGGATTGTGCCTTAGCCAGAGTGTGGCATAATCCACCAGTTCGATACGCCTCGGGTCGGCCACAAGGAGCTCTACCCCGTGCTGATGTATGGCCTCCATCATGTAGTTGGCAATGATGGGATGGTTATCCGTGGTATTGGTTCCGATTGCCAGGATAACTTCTGACTTGAGAACATTGCCGATGGGGTTTGTCATGGCCCCGCTTCCCAATGTGGCGGCAAGACCTGCCACCGTTGAAGAATGTCAGAGCCGGGCGCAGTGATCCACGTTGTTGGTCCCGATCACCGCGCGCATGAATTTTTGAAAAAGAAAGTTCTCCTCATTGGTACACTTGGCCGAAGTAAGCCCGGCGATATTGTCCGGGCCGTGTTGGTCACGGATGGCCTTGAACTTTTCGGCCACGGTATCAAGGGCCTCTTCCCAGCTTGCCTCCCTCAAGGCGCCGTTTTCTTTTATAAGCGGTTTTTTAAGGCGGCTTTCGTCTCCGATGAACTCATATCCGAAACGTCCCTTGACGCAAAGGCTGCCCTGGTTTACGCCCGTATCCACATCGGTGGTAACGCCGATCACCCGGTTGTCCAGCACGTTCAGCTCAAACTGACAGCCGCAGCCGCAGTAGGTGCATGTGGTCTGAACCCTCTTGACCAGCCAGGGCCTTCCCTTGTACCTGCTAAGATTTTCGGTCAGGGCGCCGGTGGGACATACCATGAGGCATTCCCCGCAGGACTTGCATTTATCAGGATCCACAACAATCCTGGCATTCTCTTCCTCCCCCTGTATTTCTATGGCCCCGATCTGTTTGATATCCCGGCATGCCGTGACGC
>JAIWHJ010000398.1:0-2843 GCA_048629695.1 Promethearchaeota archaeon | reverse complement strand
TAGAAACCCCTTCCCTGCCTTCTGCAAGCAACTCATTTAAAGGATAAAAGCCGTATAATTACAGCCTAACCCTACCCTTTACCCATAAGTCTCATGCCCCATTAATAATTGAAAATTAGCAATTGATTATTGATTATTATTTCAGGCAGATAGAGCACATACACATCAAAAATCAAAACAAATTGTCAATAATCAATTGTGAATAACTAACTGATAATTAACGACATATTTATTTATGGGTAAAAGGCAACCCTAGGGGTACTGAAAATAGTCCGGGACTTTTAAAAATTTCCAGTTTATCTGGGTTAGGTTATGACATTGAAACAGATTGATATCGGCTCGCAGTATCTTGAGGAAAAGGAAGAGGTCCTTGTTGAGAAGATCGCGGCCGTGAAAAAGAAACTTGGTGATCAGGTAATGGTGCTGTGTCATCATTATCAGCAGGAGTCGGTCTTTGCATTTGCTGATAGTACCGGGGATTCGCTTAAACTTGCAAAAGATGCGGCCCAGGACCGGGATCGACCGTATATTGTTTTCTGCGGGGTCCATTTTATGGCTGAATCCGCGGACATCCTTACGTCTGACCGGCAGGCCGTCCTGCTTCCGGACCGGAGGGCAGGCTGTCCAATGGCCGACATGGCCGTGATTGACGATGTGGAATGGGCGTGGCGGGAACTGGAAGGAGTGGTGTCCGGCGCTAAGATTATTCCTGTCACCTATGTAAATTCATCAGCTCGGATAAAGGCATTTGTGGGTGAAAGAGGAGGCGCTGTATGTACGTCATCCAATGCAGAGCGGGTATTAACATGGGCGCTTTCAAAGGGGGACAAGGTTTTCTTTTTTCCGGATGAACATCTGGGGAGAAATTCCGCGATTGCACTTGGCATTCCGGAAGATGAAATAGTCTTGTGGAAACGGAATCAGCATCTGGGCGGCAACAGGCCCGAGGCCCTTGCCGGATCTAAAGCCATTCTATGGAATGGCTATTGCACGGTCCATATGCAGTTTACAGCCGACCATGTCCGGATGTGGCGGGAAAAGGATCCGGATGTAAGGATCATCGTGCACCCGGAATGTCGCTATGAGGTAGTAGGGCAGGCGGACGGATACGGTTCAACCGAAACCATCATCAAGACGATTTCCGAGTCCGAACCCGGCTCCAAGTGGGCTGTGGGCACGGAGATCAATCTGGTTAACCGGCTGAGCCGGCAGTTTCCCGACAGGGAGGTACATTCCCTTTCCCCGTTCCAGTGCCTGTGTGCAACAATGTACAGGATCAAGCCGGCCTATCTTCTCTGGGTGCTGGAAAACCTGGCCGCAGGACGCAAGGTGAACCGGATAACGGTTGATCTCAAGATAGCTGAAAAGGCAAAGCTCGCGCTTGACAGGATGCTGGAGATTTAATAGTTTTTCAAGGATCGGCGCAGGGCAGCCTTGCCGTACTTGCCGTTTTCGTCATCAAGGAATTCTTCAAGATCACCTATCTCACTATAAACATAGGAATAAACCTCGATGTCTTCATTTTGATTTCGAGTGATCAGCTCACCCGTGGAACCGGGTATGCGTCCACTTATACTCACACAATGGAGAACCATAATAAAAGCCGCCAGGAAAACCAATCCCAGAACAAGACGTAACCAACGATTTATTTTCTCTTTCATCCTGTAAAAACCGGAAATAGAATACCGCCAAAAGCAATCCATGCCATCAGCAGAGTTAAGATCAGGTTGAAACTCTGTCCAACGATATAAAGAATAATGGGTTTCCCTCCCACCACATAGCTTGCAAGCTCTTTAAAATTTGATTCAAGCCCTATCGCAACAAAGGCAAGACAGAAAAACCAACCGCGAATAATTTTACTGAGCTTTAAAATGCCCGACACCTCTTCATGTCCCATTATCGGCATGAGCATAAAGCTGAAAATCAAGGAAGCCGCTGCAAAACCGAGGATAAATTTGGGAAACCGGTACCAGATTTCCATCAGACTTGGGCGGGGTGCGTTGGGGTCACGCTCCACTTTAGTGATCCAGAAGATAGCTACCGCGAATGCAACAACACCAATCAGGACATTCTGAATCATTTTTACAACAGCGGCGACCTTTTCTGCTACAGGCCCTAAGAATGCTCCCGCAGCGACTACCGCACCGGTAGAATCAATCGTTCCTCCGAGCCAACCGCCGGCTACTGCAGGTAACATGCCCAGAGCTTTACACAGAGGCGGCATTGCAATCATCATTAAAACCGTAAAGATCATCGTCATGCCCACGCCGAGAGTCAACTCTGATTTTTTTGCCCTGCAGGCTGCTGAAACTGCGATAGCCGCGGATACACCGCATACTGATGTGGCAGCCGCAATGATAATGGTTAGATGTTTGGATGTCATCTTTAACCACCTGGTGCCGAAGAGCCACATAAAGATAATTATTGTTGGAGTTACAACCCATGCCACCAAAAGACCCGGCAAGCCGAGTTTGAGGATTTCGGAAAAGAGAATCTCACCACCCAGGAGCACAAGACCTGTTTTAATGAACATTTCAGACCTGGCGCCTTTTAAAATCCACTCCGGCGTTCCCACTGTATTCGCTATGAGTAAACCAAAAGAGAGTGCCCAGATTGCATACCCCAGTCCCCAGGCCTTAATTGAAGTTTGACCGGCAATAACATATGAAATTACCGCAAGCGTAAAAACCACAAGGTAACCGCCAAAAAATTTTTTCCAGTCCTCCTGCATGATCATTACGCCGATAGTGAGTAAAACACCGATTCCTATACCCAGGATCACAACCCATAAACCCAAATCCCCGGGGAAGGCCTCAACAGGATTAGCCACCCATTTTTTGATC
>JAIWHJ010000397.1:0-2844 GCA_048629695.1 Promethearchaeota archaeon | reverse complement strand
AGTCCCGCCTTTTGAGGGATGCAGTGGCTGTGTTGGACTAAAGTCCAACTTCCGACAAATATAACAGAATAGCATTTTATTTTTTGCCGAGCCCTAAAGCTGAGGGATGGGGACGAAATAAATTTACATTTTCAGGTGTCGAGGCGCCTGCATGGCAAGGCGCGAGGAGGGCGAATAACAGTGTTTTCAACCTTTTTTTACCCTTGGTGAACGTTTACGAAATGGACGGATTATTATGAGCAGCCGGAAATCCAAATTTATGGTCGGTTTGTTCATGGCCGGTGGAATAAGTGTCGGCATGGTGGCGATCATCTGGCTCGGAATGAACGATTTTTTAAGAGAAGGACATTTCTACGCCACCTATTTCGACGAATCGGTACAGGGACTGAATGCGGATTCCCCGGTCAAGTATAGGGGGGTGTCAATCGGCAGGGTTGATCGTATTTCAGTGGCGCCGGATAACCGGCTCATTGAGGTGATTTTGAAAATCGATTCAGGCGCTGAACTTGAATCCGGTCTGGTGGCCCGGTTATCGATGGTCGGGATCACAGGTAGTATGTTTATAGAACTTGACCGTAAAAAGGAAGATGTGCCGGACCGTTCACCTCGTCTCAATTTTCCGAGCGAATATCCTATTATAAGCTCGAATCCCTCTGATATCAGCGAGCTTTTCCGCGGCATTGACGACATAATGGATAAAATCAATTCACTGGATATGGCAGGGATTTCAGACCGTGTAAAGCAGACCCTTGACAACGTCAATCAGTCTGTTGTTGATCTGGATTTAGAGAGGATATCCAATGGCCTCAATGCCTCAATTGACAATCTGAATCAAAACCTGGAAAGCAAGCGGTGGGATTCGATCATTCAATCAATTGATCAGGCTGCCGTTTCTTTCAATGATCTCATGGGCCGGTCTTCCGGCAGTCTTGTCAAGATCGAGACCGTTGTTGCCAAGGTCGATGGAATCATAGAAGAAAACCGGGAAGCAATCCGGGCATCCATTGCTGATCTCAGGCTGGCCATGGAAAACGTGAATACGTTTCTGGAAAAGGGAGCCGGTCTTGTAGACGGCACCGGGGAGTATTTCTTTGAACTCAACAGCTCCCTCCTCTCCATCAGTAGAAACCTGGAGGATGCGAGCAATAACCTGAATCGCGGCTTGGAAATGGTAGCCGACCAGCCGTCCCAACTGCTTTTTGGCCAACCGCCCAGCCCACGGCAGGACTAATCTAACCCAGATAAACCGGAATTTTTTAAAGGTCCTGGACTATTTTCAGTACCCCCCTGAAGGTACTTATAGTCGATAAAATGAAAACATTTGGTCTAAAAAATATTTATCAGGGAGATTCCTGATGTCGCGCATTTTTATTGTTCTTTTTGCTCTTATAATTTTGGTTTTTCCGGGAGGCTGCCTTAATCTGAATCAGTCTCATCAAAAAATCGAATATTATATGATGGAATATGAATCTCCTCACATCACGGGGTTGAAGCCTCTGCCTGTAGCAATAAAGCTGGAACGTTTCGGCGTTACCGCAGCATATGACACTAAACAAATAATTTACAGGGACAAAACATATGCACGAAATGCATATGTTTATCATAAATGGCAAAGCAGGCCGGGGGCGCTTCTGGATCATTTTCTGGTCAGGGATTTCAGGCAGAGCGGTCTCTTCAAGGCAGTCTTTCCGCATTACACCAAGTTTCCCGCCTCATATATCCTGTCAGGCTCGGTGGATGATTTTTTGGAATGGGACAATGAAAACGGGTGGGAAGCCGTTCTTGCCTTGACTGTCACGTTGCAGGACAAAAAAATAACTGATGTAAACAAGCGTATTTTGTTGCATAAGAGTTTCAGTTCCCGGCAGGTCTGTACGGACCGAAACCCACAAGCCCTTACCAAGGCAATGAGCCGAGCCATGGCCGAAATTTCGGAAAAAATAATCATAGAAGTTGCAACGGCTCTAACCCAGATAAACTGAAATTCTTTAAAAAATCGGCAGGATGACTCCTGAAACATGAACGTTCACCATGGTTGAACAGGGAAAAATTCCGACCAAATAAACCTTGAACCTTTGAACCCGGGACCTATGACATTAGGGATGTGGAAATAAAATCAAATATCATCGACTACCAGGAGGGAGAGTTGAAATGAAAGGAAAACTCGCCAAAGAAAGCAGTGTCACAGTTTCACAGGTTATACAGCCAAATGATGTTAATCCGGCGGGCAAGGTTGACGGCGGGGTTATTATGAAATACATCGACAATGCTGCAGGCGTGGTAGCCGTCAGGCATGCCGGCAAACAGATAGTCACAGCAGAAATTGACCAGCTTAATTTCTATAATCCCGTCTATCTCGGTAATCTTCTGACACTTAAAGCGAGACTTAATTCTGTGGGCAAAACTTCCATGGAAATCGGAATACGCGTCGAGGCGGAGAATTTAATAACAGGCAAGATCTCTCACATAACATCCGCATATCTAACATTTGTCGCTCTCACTCCAACCGGAAAGCCCGATGAAATCCCTCCCCTGATTCTTCTGTCGGATGATGAAAAAAGACGGTCGGATGAAGCGGTAAAGCGAAGGAAAAAAAGATCTGAGGCAAGGAAAAAGGAAATTGATCATCAGAAACACTGGTCTGCATCACAACAGAAAAAATAACCGTTCACAGTGAACCGAGAACGGTGAACGGTTACAAAAATTATAAGGGATGGGGACGAAATAACTTCCCCATCCCTAACCCTACCCTTTACCCATAAGTCTCATGCCCCATTAATAATTGAAAATTAGCAATTGATTATTGATTATTATTTCAGGCAGATAGAGCACATATACATCAAA
>JAIWHJ010000396.1:0-2849 GCA_048629695.1 Promethearchaeota archaeon | reverse complement strand
GACCCCTGGACTGTGACCCCTGGACTGACCCCTGGACCTGTGACCCCCTGGACCTGTGACCCCCTGGACCTTGATCTATTTGTCCAGCAAATTCATTATTTAATGTGAATCTAGGGTGCTAACAACAGGTTCAGAACACCACCAGAACATCTTGACTGTTGAAAAGAGAAAGAGGGTTAAAAGAACGAAAGCATTGTTCAACGCCATCTCGGATTGAAAATACATTATATAGTCAACACCTTCGCCAATTTTCATTTTAGTATTTTTTGCATTAAAGACGCACAACATATTGTGTGCTGTTAAATCAAAAAAACAAATTTTTAATTTTGGCGAAGGTATTGTTTAATGGTTTTTATTTGATTTTTTGGGCTAAGATGGTGTTTAACTCGTTAATATTACGGATTTTTAAAAATCCAACGGCATATTGGAACAATAGAAAAAAAGGCTACCAACTTAAAGCGGGACATTTTCTGCCATTTTGGCTCTATGGCAATTCCAAAACCAAGCAAAATTTGTGGATTTGCTAACTAATTGAATTTACGGACTGTCCCGCCTTACGTTGGTAGCCGAAAAAAAGTAATCACCACCTTGGCCTTATCCCTTAAGTTAATCTCCTCTTCCCTGTCGAAGATCCCGACTTGGCGGGGCGGGAGAGGGCTATGGTGAGGAGGATATTGCGATTTTTTTGAAAGGAGGAGTCACATGCAAGAAAGCATCCTGACACAGGATCAGTATAAGGATTTTAGTAAAAAAATTATTCATGCAGTTCATACCAGATACAGAATTATTCCGCTTAATTCCTTAAAGCATCCTAAATATCACTTAAAAGCTCCCATCCACGTTACTCTGGAATTTGAAGAAGATAAAGTGATTGCGAGTTTTGACGATATAGAGGCTTTCTCTTATGCCGATACTGCTTCTGAAGCCATAGACTTGCTTTCCGACGAAATTATTCAGATTTTTGAGGATTTGATGGAAGATAAAGAGAATCTTGGCAGTCTGCCCCGAAAGTGGTTGCAGTATCTGGAGGAAATCATCGAATGCAGATAAAAAAGAATGAGATTGGGAAAATTTTCAAAAAGCTCAAGCTTGAGGTAAGGTCTACAAAACACCAATATGGGTGGTTTACTTTTCAAGAGAGAAAGATATTGAGGGTTCATTACTCACATGGCAAAGGAAGCATTCCAGGAAGGGTGTCAGATAAAATCAGAAGTCAATTAAAGCTTACACAAAAGGATTTCAGGAATCTTATAGACTGTCCACTGTCGCTGGAGGATTACGAAACAATACTGAAAAAAAAGGGGCTGATTTAGTGCCTTTTTTTTGAATTTACGTTCAAAATGGGGAAAATGGACTGGTTCAATCGTCGGTAAAAAACGGCACAGAGGGGAACAGGGTGTGATCCGTATGAGGGATGAATCGTGAACCTGAAAAGCGGATCATGAACTCCTGGTTGACATTTAATTCAATGTACGTGATTTTTTTTGCAATTTTATGGCATCGATCCCGGGCAGAGGCGTTAAGGAGGATTTTTTCAGCGCCTTTTAAAGAGCTGTTTCCAACCGGCACATAAGTCTTTAACGGCAGATCGGGCAGCATGCCCAGAACCACGGCCTGTCGCGGGTCTATGTGGCGTCCGAAGGCGCCGGCCACAAAGATGGTTTCAAGGTCTTTGAATTTTATGCTCACCTGGTTGATGATCGTAGTCAGAATCGAGTACATGGCCGCCTTGGATCGTATCAGGGCGTCAAGATCGATCTGGCTGAGCAATACAGGTATGCCGTCCGCGGTTTCTTCGGCCGGAGCGACTACAAATGCCGGGCCGTCTTTGTCCTGGATAAGGCGGCCGCCGGCTTTGGCAGGCCTGAATTTCCCCCTTACGTCAATCATTCTGCTCAAATACAGACCCGCAACAAGGTCGATGATGCCGGAACCGCAGATACCCATGGGAGGGCTGTTGTCAATTGTCGTGTATTTGATTGATCCGGTTTCAGGGTCTATTTTAACGTGTTCAATGGCGCCCTTGCCTGCGCGCATTCCCATTCGTGCAACTCCGCCTTCAAGTGCGGGTCCGGCTGCGCCGGCACAGGCAATGAACCATTCGGAGTTGCCTATTACAACCTCGGCGTTTGTTCCCACGTCGATGAGCATGCAGATTTTTTCTTTTTGGTCAAGGTCACATGCCAGGATGCCTGAAATGAGGTCGCCCCCGAAATAACTGCCCACGCTGGGAAGGATCCAGGCGCGGGCGCCGGGATGGATGTTCAGGCCGAGCTTGGAGGCAGGGCATGGGTCAGGCGCGTTTATCATGGGGATATATGGTTCACGGCAAATGTGGTATGGGTTGAGTTTTAAAAACAAGTGAATCATTGTTGTATTGCCGGATACGCTTAGCGCACGGATCTCTGTTGGAGAAATGAAGGCTGTTTCACAGAGTTGAGCGGCAAGATCATTCAGGCTTTGGATTACGGCCCTGTGCAGGACGTCAAGGCCGTCATCCCTTGTTGCGAAATGGATTCGTTCCAGGATGTCTGCTCCGTAGTCCAGTTGGGAATTCAGTCGGTCGGAAACGGCCAGGACCTTGCCGGTAATAAGATCAATTAAGGAGGCTTCAAGATGGGTCGTGCCAAGATCAAGGGCCATTCCAGGCAACACGATTGGGGGAGTCGGGAGAAATTCGATCAGTTCCGGTCCGTGCGGGAGATCGTTAATCACTGCTGTTCCGCTAAAGCCTGATTCTCGGAATCCCCGGGCAACATGGGCCAGCAGTTCGAACGGAATAATGGGCATTCGGCCGGAAAGCTTCATGGACAGAGCCTTTCTCAGCCGATCCAGGTCGCCTCTATTGT
>JAIWHJ010000395.1:0-2858 GCA_048629695.1 Promethearchaeota archaeon | reverse complement strand
CGAATACCAGAAAACGCATCTCCCATGGATGTAGACTGATGGGAGAAGGGCAACCTAACGAATAAGGTTAGATTGTGTGAGTGTAGCGAACCACAATCTGAACCGTTTGTTGGACAAGCCCGGTTACTATATATAGAAAATATCTTTTTTGAGTGAGGTTGCCGGATCAGGCAGAAGTGAAGCAGGGGATTTTCTGCTTCCGAACACATGATCTTTGAAATAGATTTTCCTGATAAAACAGGCTTTCAGAGGCAGAATATGCCGTTTTTTGCGCGCAGATATCCATTGCCGGGGAAACCGGGGTTTTTCATAAACCGGTGATGTTGGTTCAGGGTTACATAACGATTCCTCCTTTTTCGATTATGTAAGGCAGGCGGCCTGCCTGGTCGGTGGTTTTGGTATCTTCGTCATGATAATTTTCATGACCGCCCCGCATACCGGACAGGTGATTGTTGGCCGTTCTTTCAGTTTTCTGACAAACATACTGAGCGGATTAACCCGGAGCACCATCTGCAAAAATCGGATGAGCTTTTTGCTGCATGGATGGAGAAAACCGTAACACCTGGTCCTGCGAAAGCCCTTTGGCAGCACATGGAGCATGAGCAGATAGAGAAAATATTCCCCGGTGACGGTCCTGCTTCTGTATTGCCCGGTTTTGGCATGGAGATACCTGAAGGTGACTATGCCGTTTTCGCATTGCAGGATATCCTGTTCCCGGATGACGCCCCGGTACAGATATCTGCCAAGATAAATGATTGCCTTGTCGCCGTTGCCGACGTCTTTGCAGTCAACAACCCATTGTTTCGGGCAATCTTCGGGCACGCTCAGACCGTGGTCAACAATGAGCTGCAGGATCTTTGCCCTGAAGACTTTTGCCAGGGCCTCGTGGTTGAAGAGATACCCTGAAGACTTGACCCGCCATAATCCGGTTTTTCCGTTGATACTTGCGCCGGGCATGACAACATGTATGTGCGGATGATAATCAAGGGCTCTTGAATGGGTATGCAGTATGGTGGTAAATCCCGCTGCTCCACCGAGCTTTTTGTCGTTTTGGGTAAATGTTTTCAGGACATCCTGAACACAGGCAAACATCAGGGAATAGATTGTTGTCTGATTTTTCCAGGCAAGATCCCTGAGCTGTTCAGGGAGGGTAAAGGTGATCAGATAGTATTGGGCTGGCAGCCGCTTGCTCAACTGATTCTCGATCCACTGCCGGTTTTCATGGTTCTGGCAATGGGGACAGTTCCTGTGGCCACAGGAATGTGGAATATAGATCTGTTTTCCGCAGTTGTGATCGGTACATTGTGCCAGCATGTGCGGGCCATGCTCTTGTCTGCATTGCACCATGGCCTGCAGGGCCTTTTTATGGCTTGGCAGGACATAATTCTTGTATCGGTCAAAAAAGCGATCCTTGAATTCGTTGATGATCGAGGAGAGCAGAATCATTTGACCCCTCCCCATGTTATGTCAAAGGTGTTGGCCAGCGTATTGACGGCCTGGCGGGCATTGTTCCTGGTGTTGGACGTCAGATGGGTGTATCTGGAGGTTGTCAGGACACTGACATGGCCCAGGATCTGTTGTAATTCAATGAGATCAACCCCGGCTTCCAGCATATGCGTTGCATAGCTGTGGCGCAGGGAATGGCATGAAATTTTTTTTATGCCGAGTTGTCTGACAACGGCTTTCATGGCGGTCTGGATGCCGCCTCTCTCCAGTGGCTGCTCAACCAGGTGGGCATTTTTCAGCCCTCTTTTCCGGCTTGGAAAGAGAAAATGGGGATGCCTGTGAACGGTCCAGAAATTTTTCAGGACACGCAATGTATTTTCCGGCAGCGGCACCAGTCTGTCCTTGTTGCCCTTGGCGTCACGAATATGAACCCGCATGTTTACGGAGTCTATATCGCCAACCGTCAGCTTGATACCTTCGCCAAGACGGAGCCCCATGCTGTAGATGGTGAAGAAAAAGACTTTATAGCTCAACCTGTTGGTTGCGGCAAAAAGCCGGTTCACCTGCTCGATGGACAGGATATCCGGAATCCTGGTAGTTTTTGGCGGTTTGATTAGGGGAATATCATCCCAGGTTTTATTCAGTACCTTGGTGTAAAAAAACTTCAGGCCATACAGATCAAGCTTGACCGTGTTCCATGAATGAGAATCCAGAAGCTCGTTGAAATAATCAAGCAACTGGTCAGATGTAAGATTGTCGATCCGGCAATCGAAATAGTTTCCGATACGCCTGATCGCCCTTGAGTACGCCTCAATGGTTTTTGGCTGCAATCCATTGAGTTTCAGGCACTTCTGGTGTTTCCGGTAATACTTGTTGAATTGCGGGTTTTTTGGCATGTTGGTGTTCATTGTAACCTCCTCTTTGAATGATTGATATGAAAGGCAAATGCTCTTGCCTTGCCGATTTCTTTTTATTACAAGAAAATAGCGAGGTTACAATATGTTAATCAAAAAGAACAAAATTCCCGGAATTGCCTGCCGCGTAGCGGCTTCGTCCAACAAGGCTAATTAGCCGACGCAAAAAGTAGCGCGGCTGATTAGATGGATAATTTTAACAACAAAAGGAAAACGCAATGTTACCTTGGTCAATTGATGCACGTGAGGCAATAAATGATATCAAAGATGTTGATAAAATTGATCCCAGCTTGATTGCCTTTAATGAAGATATTAAAAAGATGCTATATGATGATCGATATATCTTTATTATAGGAACAAAAGGTTTTGGCAAATCATTCTTGCTTTTATACAAAAGGAAACTTGTCAAAAACAGTATTTTGATTCCTCAAAAACGTCCATTAGACATTCCACATATAGCTTATTTATCAAATGAAGCCCAACATAGGTTGTACGACA
>JAIWHJ010000394.1:0-2858 GCA_048629695.1 Promethearchaeota archaeon | reverse complement strand
CCCTCGTTCCCAGGCTCCGCCTGGGAATGCATATCCAAAGGCTCTGCCTTTTTTTAGACGGTTTTATTTTATCCCCATCTCTAATCTATTTCAAAATCCACTTCATCCTCCACGGAATATGTCTTTCCGTTCCATTCAAAATCGTCACGCTGCCAATATGAGAGTTTTTCCCTGGCATACTGCGTGATAATGCCTGATTCCACCACCAGGTTACAGATGTCGCTGTCCAGGTGCCCGTCCTTTGCCATAAATCCGAGGATCAGCATGGATTCGGACAGGGTCTTTCCGGGTCTGTAAGGCCTGTCCACTGCAATCAGGGCCTCAAAAATGTCTGCTACGGCCAGTATCCTGCCTGCAAGATGGATCTTGTCTCCCGACAACCCGTTGGGATAACCGCTTCCGTCCAATTTTTCATGATGCATGCCCGCGAACAAGGGAACATTGTGCAGTTTTTTTGGAAAAGGCAGCCGACCCAGCATCTTGCTTGTAATAGTCACATGATTGGTAATGATTTTTCTTTCCTCGTTTGTAAGCGTTCCCTTCCTGATCGTGAGATTTTTCACCTCATCTTCACTGAGCAGCGGCACGGTCTTGCCACACATGTCAAATGATAATTTGCTGAGTTCTTGTATCCTGTTTACACTCTCATCCGACAGGAATTCGCCACCCATGTTCACGGATTCCAGAAATGCCATATGCTCGTCAATCTCCTGCTGTTTTTTCCTGTCATCTTCAATAATTTCCCCAGCCTGACCCAGATCTTTTCGAAGCCTTTGTATCAGGGCATCCCTTTTCAGGATTTCCATACGAAAGCCGATAGTCTCAATCCGGTCAAAAATGGTTTCAAGCTTTGTGGACTTGTCCACAATGTATTCCGGAGTAGTGATTTTTCCTATATCATGCATCCACGCGGCCATCCGATATTCTTCCATCTCATCAGGGCTGAAATGGATATCTGCGAATCTGCCTTTATCGCTCTTATGGATTGCCTCCGTAATCCTTACCGTCAACTCTGCAACGTTCAGGATGTGGCCTGCCGTATAGTGCGATTTTTCATCAATGGCGTCTGCAATGGATACGACAAAGGAATTCAAGAGATTCTCAAGCCCCTTGATAAGACGCATTTTTGTGATCGCAATGGCTGCCTGAGACGCAAGACTCGTGATCATCTCAATCTCGTTCTCAGGAAATGACACTATATCTCCGCTTTCTCTATCCTTGGCATTGAGCAATTGAAGAACGCCGATCACTTCATCTTCGTGATCCAGCAGGGGAATCACAAGCATTGATTTAGACCTGTAACCCGTGGTGGAATCAAATTTTTTGGTGCCCTGAAAATCAAAACCCTTTGCATGATAAACGTCGGAGATATTTATGGTATCACAGACCAGCGCGCAGTGTGCGGAAACATTGGAGTGATTCTCATTGCCTTGCTTGTCCTTTAAGGGGACAGGGGGCCAGACAATTTTTTCTCCTGTGCCGCCCATGCTGAGGTTAAGGGTGTCATTTTGTACAATAGAAAAATTGAGAACGTCATCATCCTCGTCCTTGATGTAGAGAGTGCCGCCGTCCGCATTTGTGAAGCCTCTGGCATTGTTAACAATCATTTCAAGGAGTCGATCAAGGTTTTTTTCTCCAGACAGCGCGAGTCCGATCCTGATAAGATCCTGAATATGGTCAACCTGCCTTTCGGCAAAGGTACGGACATCAGGCACCACCCTTTTCAGCAATTTATCTAATGCGGGATCCTTGCTCAAACCTTTGTCCAGTGTATTGTCAACCATAACGTTACCTTATCCGAATTTTTTGGGACTCGACAGAAACTCATTCAAGCCATTATATAGCGTATGAGAAAAAAAAAAAGAGGTAAATGTTTGACAGACCGAGGTTTTTTGTAATACTTCCACACAAGCCGACGTTACAAAAAGAGATTTCAAGAAAGGCTTTGTTTCATACCATTGCTGCGATGAATCATTTCCATTATTGACTTGCGGTTCCGTCAATGCTATTTATAATGGATACTAGTTAAGGGTTTGCTCAAAATAATTTCATATTTTGATGCGCCTCGATATCTGAAAATGTAAATTTACAGTTTGTGCAAATATGCAAAGGGCGAACACAAGGTTCGCCCCTACGGGGATCGATGTGCGACTGTAGGGGCGGAACCTTGTGTTCGCCCGGTTGTTCATTTTTTGAGCGAACCATAAGGACGGTCGATTTCCGGTTCTTGCCGGGGGAGGCCGTAATCACATCATTTTATTAAAAAATTAAAGATTATGAAAAAACAAAATTCTATTGGAAAGCGGTTTGGACAGGGGCTGGCAATATTTGTTATTGCAACACTTTTCTCCGTACCCTCATTTGCGGCGGAATACATCAGCGTGAAAAAGGACGGAGTCAATATCCGGTCCGGTCCGGACACGAACACCGAGATCCTCTGGGAGGTGTTTAAGGATTTCCCGCTTGAAGTCCTTAAAAGAAAAGGCAAATGGATACAGATCAGGGATTTTGAGGGAGACAAGGGATGGGTTTACAACCAGCTTGTTTCCAATGCAAAGACAGTGATCGTAAAGGTAAAGACCGCAAACATGCGCGTTGGGGCGGGGAAAAATTACGAGATCATGGCCACGGTGAAATACGGGGTTGTTTTTAAACCTGTTGATAAAGACGGACACTGGATAAAAGTGAGCCACGAGGACGGCACAAACGGTTGGATGTATGATACGCTGCTTTGGCCAAAATGAAAGAATGATGAATGATGAGTAAGCTCTAACTGATTTTAGAGATCAAGATTTTTTAGTACCTTAGAAAATATTTTCTGCGCGTTTCTGGCAGAAAATATTTTCGTGAAGGTACTT
>JAIWHJ010000393.1:0-2865 GCA_048629695.1 Promethearchaeota archaeon | reverse complement strand
GAGCCCTACGCAGGAGACCTCTCTGAATGGTTACCAAAAAACTTCTACCTGTGCAATTAGAAATCCGGAATTACGAATGTTATGAAATCAATAAATAAACAGATTGCACTTTCTTCCGTCATCCGTTTTTTGATATATTTTTTTCACTGGATGGTACTGGCCCATCTGCCCGTACTTTTGAAACATTATGGTTTCACGGATGTCCGGATCGGAGTGACCATAGGTCTCTTAGCCCTCTCATCAATGGCCCTGATGCTTCCAATGGGGGCCTTTTCGGACTTTTTTTCTCCCAAACGGACTATTCTTGCGGGAGCAGTACTGTTCGGCGTATATTTTGCCGCCTTAAGGAGCGTACGCTCCTTTACCTATATGATCCCGGTTGTTGTGATCGGCGGGCTGGGGATAGCAGCCCTTATCGTTGTATCGGAATCTCTCTACCTCAAGCAGTTCGGTCGGGAGAAGCGGGGGGTAAGGGTGGCGATTTATCAACTCTGCACCTATCTTGGTTTCGGCCTTGGGCCGCTCACCGGCGCCCTGTTACTCCAGTATGGTACTGTTCGGATGTTTGATGCCGCCGTCCTGGGGGCGTTCCTGATATTCTGTCTCGGACTTTTCCTTAAAGATTATGGGGCTGTTTCTTTTTCATTCCGGAAATACGGGGAAGATATTTTTCAGTTTAAGCCTTTGCTCCTGATTGCGTGCATCTTTGTTTTGGGCACCCATTTCGGTGTGGAACAGAGTTCTTTTTCCCTTTTGATGAGGGAAAACCTGGGCTTTTCCCCAAAGACGATCGGATTTGTTTTTTCCGGAATCGGCCTGTGGATGGCGGTTATTGTCCTTTTTATCGGAAGGCTGCATGACAAACGCGAGTCAGTCTTCATATTTCTCCTTTGTGGAATGGCAGTATCCGGACTGTTCCAGTTTCTTACCACCTGGGCCTTTGATTTCAGGAGCCTGCTCATAATTCGTCTGATGCACACGATGGGGGATGCCGTGGCCCTTCTCGAACTGAGCGTTCTTATTGCGATGTTTTTTCCTTCCGATCGGCTGGGGGGGAATTCCGGCCTTCTTTATTCCATCAGGACCATGGCAACATTTATTGCCGCTGTCACGTGCGGCTGGATCAACAGGAACTGGGACTATTCGGCCTCATTTTTCACAAGCGGCATTTTGATGGCGATATTTGTAACGGCAAGCGTACTCTATGTAGGGACAAGTTCCAAACGTATGAAGGCAGTAGGATGGAAGGGGAATGATGAATGATGAATGATGAATGAACCTTCAACCTGACAACCTTTTTCCAGGTAGTTAGAGCCGGTTTTTGAAAGGGCTGTAGAGGGGATCTCCGATCAGGACCATTTTCCATGAGAGATAGGGTAGGGCTACGAGATAACTCTCAGCCAGGGTGTAGTATCCGTCCGTTAAAAGTGTGAAAAAGATTTCAGGAAGGGGAAAGCCCTGGACATAAGGTTCTGCAACCGGTCCTATTGTTGCGGCAATTCCCTCTTCAATCATCCTCTTGCACCACACACTGCTTCCCCGCTTTTTAAGTGTCGTACACTCGCCGCTTGCAATGTGGTAACCCACTGAACCTGTTTGCCATTTGAATGCATCCACGTATTTTGCAAGACTGTACCAACCGCAGTACAGGGCCGCGTCCGGGCAGTCACCAGGCTGAAAAAGTTCTCCCTTTTCATCCTTGACCACGGGCATGATGTTGTTTTTTGTTATTACATGTGCCGCACGATGTATGGATCGATCATACAGGGCATAGCCTGACAACTGTTTTTCTCCAGGGTCGGGCCATCTTGCGTCAAAGTATGCCTTTCCTTTAAGGCCCTTTTCCTCTGTAACAATACTCTGGTCAATGATCCTCTTTACATCATCAGGCGCCGGCCCATCCAGCCTGCTTACCATCAACACATCGTCTCTTTTTATTGTGCCTTCTTTCTCCCTGAAACCGGGATAGTAGGGGTTGGGCACCCACATATCAAGTGGATATTCCTTACTTTTCACAAGGGCCAGTTCCGAATCAAGAGATGCAACCTTATCATGTAATTTTTTGAAATTCTTTATAGATTTCTTTATGCGGTCCAGCTCCTGCTTGACTTTTTCCCTGTCATTTACATTTGTTGACGATTCAAGCTTTTTTTCCAGGGAGAATTTATTTTTTTCAAGATTTTCAAGTTCATCAGCCTCTGCATCATTTATTCCAGGGGCCGCGACTTTAAGAGGCATGCCGTACATTGTAACCAGGCAGCGGATCTTGCCGCAGGCTTTCTTTTTAAGAAATTTTCGGACCGGGGCAGCCACTCTTTTTTCATATTCGTGGTGTTTTATTGTCTCCTTGTCCGTGACCCACAGAGTTACAAGGTTCGCCTCCGGGATACCCCTTTTTTTCATATAATACTTGGCAAGTCCGACACTTTTTGCGGCAAACCTGTTTGCCACAACCAATACCTCGGCAGGCTCGAGTCCGCTGCAGTCAGATACTCCGACAAAGCTGACCATGGCGCAGGTAATCGCACACAAGACCGATAAAAAATATTTATTTAACTGCATCTGTCTACCGCCTGCCTGTTTGTAACACCAAATCGAAAATCGACCGCGCTGTAACCGTTCAGAGGGTGTTCAGCTTATCAAGACCCTCTTCGGAAACGAGAAAATCATCCGGTTTGCCGATGCCCGCACACCTTCGTTCAATGTGATTTGTGGCGGTTAATATTTGTAAGTATTTCATTGACAAGATCGCTGTCAAACATAGACGGCCTCTTGATCGACGCGTTTTTTCAAAAAGGCGTTCATTTTTTCACGGTAATGAACGATATCGACCTTGGTCTTATAATCATCTTCAAGTTCTTCCTT
>JAIWHJ010000392.1:0-2869 GCA_048629695.1 Promethearchaeota archaeon | reverse complement strand
CCGGAACTTTCCCCTTTTTAAATAATACTCGGTGAGCGCATATAGATAATCCATATTATCCGGTTCAAGTGTAACTGCCTTGCTCAACTCAGCCTCTGCTTCCGAATCCCTTTTTAAATGCTGAAGCAATAAACCAAGGTTATAATGAATCCTGGCTCGATCCGGCATACCCCTGGCCGCCCTTTTCAGATAGACGGCGGCTTCATCATACTGTTTTTTTTCTGCCAGCAACAGTCCAAGCGAATATTCAATATCATGTAATTCCGGGTGCGAGGTGACAACATCTCGAAGTATGGACTCGGCCTCATCATTTTGGCCTATTTGATTATAGAGCATAGCCAGATTAACCTTGGCCGGATAGAACTGGTCATCAATGCGGATGGCGGCTCGATAATCTTGTATGGCCTTTTCCGGCTGATGCAGGCTGGCATTTAGATTCCCCAGGTTGTATCTGGCGTAGGCAAAATCAGCAGCGTATTCCATGGCGGCCTGGTATTCACGCAAAGCGGCCTGAAAAACCCTGGTCTGTTCCTCACTTAACTGTCCCTCAGCGACAGGGGCAAGGCTTCTGGCAGCTTCAATACGAACGGCTTTTACAGGATCGTAAAGCATGGGTACGATAAGGTTGATCTGCTTTCCGGGGTCCTCTAACCCCAGGGAATCGATCGCGGTCCGACGGATCAGGGCCTCTTCATCCATAAGGGCAAGCTCGAATGCCCGGGTAGTTTCCTCACCGGGATAGGAATTTAATAGCGATAACGCGGTGGCACGCACAACGACAGGGTATAAGGGATCACCGGCCAGTTTGATAAGATTGTTTTGAAATTCGGGTAATCTTTTTCGACCGGCTTCTATAATGCTTCCATAATGGGTTCTACGGCCCGGACCATACCATTTGGTGACATACTCGTCTGACCATTCATCGGTTTTGTCTATGTGACAGCGGTTGCAGGCATTGGGGGTGCCGAGTTTAGAACTAAGATCGGGCCGCGGAATCCGGATGCTGTGATCCGGCCGGTAATCAATCCCCATGTAATAGCGCCCGGGCATGTGGCACTGGACACACTCGGCACCGCTTCCAACGTCGAACAGCACCCTGCCATCGGCTGATTTGATGGGCTCCCCTTCTTCACCTTTCTTTTTATGAAAATGGTGATCTTTCGTATCATATATTTCCCCGCGATGGCACTGGAGACAAAGGGCATTGTCTTCCTGTATAAGTTTCAGACTGTGGACGTCATGGCAATCGCTGCACCGCACATCCCTGTCATACATCTTACTCTGTGTGAATGATCCGTAGACATAGTCTTCCTCCAGGATCTGCCCGTCGGGGAAATACATGCCTTCCTCTAACAGGCTGGGGAGCAGGCTATCCAGTAAATCAGGCTCCGAATGAGTGTAATCTCCCAAAGCAGCGCGGCGTGAGTGACATGGAGCACAAAGCTCTACCAGATCACGGGAGCTGATCCCGCTGGTTTTAACCTCAAGCTCATAGTTGTAAACCGTCTGTGGTCGCGCCATGTCCGGCATTTCGGCCCATGCCACATGACGGGATCCCGGTCCGTGGCACGCCTCACAACCCACATCGATATCCGACCAGGTGGTTTGGTAAGAATCATTTTTATAGTTGTAATTTTTTTTCAGGTTCGTGGAATGGCACTCGGCACACATGCCGTTCCAGTTCTGACCGGCATTGGTCCAATACAGCCAATCCCCGGGATCAATGGGTTCATCCGGATAGAGGTGATACCACTTTTTTTCTTTGGCATCCCAGGCGAGGGGCAGGCACTGCAGGCGTCCGCCGGGAAATGGGACCAGGTACTGTTGCAGAGGGTAAACACCGAAGGTGTATTTTATTTCGAACTCGCCCATTTTACCGTCCGGCCCCCGGGTATGGACAAAAAACCGGTTGTCCTTGCGGAAAAAACGGGACGTCACACCAAAATATTCAAAAACGGCATTATCAAAGCTTCCAAGAACAGTTGTTTCATTGGCCACGTCCATTGCCAGATCGTGGTGGGAATTGAGCCATTCGTCGTATTCTTTTTTGTGGCAGTCCATACACTTTTTACTGCCGACAAACGTGGAAACCGGATACGTCTCCAGACTATCCGGCAAGGGGCGGAGGTATGTTGTCTTTAAAGTGTACAGCGGTATCGCGAGAATAATAACGATTGTTGCGATAATTCCGGCTATTTTCCAGTTAGTCATTGTTTTTATTTCGGGTATACAGCTTGTTCTGCGCGAAACTCGCTGCGTTTGATCAGTTTTCCGGTATTCACCTTAACGATATTGTTCTCAATAAAAACCTGATATATATCCAGAGCCCGAGGCGCAGGGGGATTGATGACATCCCCGGTAATATCAAAGGCCGACGCATGACAGGGGCATTCAAACTTCTTGTCTTTTTCAATCCAGGGAACCGTGCACCCGAGATGGGTGCACTTACGTGACAACGCCAGAAACCCTCCCTCTTCTAACCGGGAGAGGTAAAAGCGGCCTCTTACGAAGGCGGTGACCGAGCCTGGAGTAAAACTGTCCACGGGTCCGGCCGTGATGATGGCCTCCGAATTTACTTCACTCAACCTGGGCCTGCGTGGTCTGAGGAAAGCAATCACTATCCCGGCGATTTCAATCAGGGCAACAAAGCCGAGGCCGATCCAGAGTTTTGTCAGGAACGATCTTCTGGATGGTTCAACTTCAGTGGTTTTTGCTTTATCTTGCTTGGACATAGTCAACTACCACCCCTAAAAGAGGTGACTTGAATGGTGACCCTAAAAGGGTCCAAATATGCAAATAAAATGAATTCGAATGACAAAGGTCAAAGCCCAAATTTCAAATGAATGTCAAATGACAAATGCTAAAAAAT
>JAIWHJ010000391.1:0-2900 GCA_048629695.1 Promethearchaeota archaeon | reverse complement strand
AACTTCACATTTTGATGCGCCGATCCATCCCGCATGACCGCGTTGTTCGTCGGTTAAATAGCCCTGCTATTCGCCCTCCTCGCGCCTGTATATAACCGATCACGGGGTAGCAAAAGCCGCCTTATGCAGCCAATTTAAGGGCAAAGGCATTTACGCGCTTGGTTAGCCGGGACACCTTCCTGGAGGCATTCTTCCTGTGGTAGACACCTTTTGACGCTGCCTTCTGGATCGCCGGCACGGCTGATCCCAAGGCATCCCGCGCTTCTTCCACGGAATTCCGCTCAATGGCCTCAGAGACAGCCCTTATCGCCTTTCCAACCCTGGATTTGGTTGCCCGGTTAGAGGCCCGGCGCAGTTTGCTTTGTCTATTCCTCTTTAATGCTGATTTATGATTCGCCAAGTTAACTCTCCTAAAGGCAATATATCTAATTATTCGGGCAAATTACAGTCGGATAGATCCTGCCCACAGATCGACTTCTATTCACTAGAGAATCAAACATGATAAATCACTTTAAAACCCATGTCAACTGGATATTCGATATCTGGATATTCGATATAAGCCATTTTTACTTCCAAAGTGCCTATATATTGTGATCAGATGGCGTAAGGCATACAACATGTGGTATGCGATTTCTTATATCAAATATCCAGTGATACATGAACGTAGTTGACAATCCACCGTTTTTATTGCATCTTTCATGCATTTGTCCTGCATGAATCTCTGAAAAGAGATACCATCATTGGAAAAAACCGTCAATGAGGGGCAATATGCCGTTATATTTGCATTACAAGGGGAAGTACGAGCCACCCGGCTGCCTCTCCCAGTTCGCATGAGGCCCCAAGCACGTCTCCTGTCACACCGCCCAGTAGAGAATGGGCCTTTTTCCTGAGCCAGAATGACGGAAGCAGAACAGCCGCAACAACCGCAATAACCGGCAGCCACCCAGCGGCCAGCAGGGGCAGAATCATGACGCCCCCAAAAAACAGATCAGCAAATCTCACGTTGCCCACAATAGCACCGGCCGTGCCGGCCTGCCTTGGGTAGGAACTCTTATACGCAAGAATCGCCATGGCCCAGCGGGCCGCAACCGGTGGAAGCAAAATAAGAAAAAATCCGAAATCAGGACAAACCGTGAACGGCTCCGCTGCCAGAAATGATTCCAGCCCTGCGACCTTGAAAAATAATACAAGGATCAATCCCACTGCCCCGAATGCGCCGACTGAGGAATCCTTCATAATGGCAAGGCGCCTTTCCCGGTCAAAACCGCCGCCGAATCCGTCCATGACGTCAGCCAGTCCGTCCAGGTGAAGCCCCCTGGTGAGCCACGCCTCCAGACCTACAAGAATTACCGCAATACAAAGGGGTGTTATGCCGGCACGGTCTGCAAGCCATGCCGCGGACATCAAAAAAATCCCGATAATCCAGCCTGCCAGCGGAAAAAACGCCGTGCTTCCGGCCAGGTCTTCTGATTTAATAAGGTCTTGAGGCGGACTTACGGGAAGGATTGTGAGAAATGAGACCGCCACACGCAGCCGGGTCAACATCTTTGTCAAATCTCCCGGCTCACACCGGCTTCACCGAATGTAGCCATCTCGTTCATTATTTTAAGCCCTGCCTCAATCAGCCCCATTGCAAGGGCTGCGCCGGTCCCTTCACCAAGACGCATGTCTAAATGGAGCAACGGAGAGATTCCGGTCTTTTCAAAAAAAACCTTATGACCGGCTTCAGCCGACATATGGCTGAAAAAGCAATAGTCAAGGACTTCTTTTTTCATCATGAGCGCAACCAGTGCGCCTGCGCTTGATATAAACCCGTCCACGACTACGGGAATCCGGCGCCGGGCAGCCTCGATCACAACCCCGCAGATGGCGGCAATCTCAAGGCCGCCGATTGCCGCAAGTGTCTCAACCGGGGTGGTCAGTCTCTCTTTGTTGACGTAAAGCGCCTTTCTGATGACTTCCTTTTTATGTTCCAGAGTCTTGCCGTCAATTCCGGCACCGTGTCCGGTGATATCATCAACGTCCACAGAAAGCAAGGCGGCATAAAGGGCAGCGGAAGGAGTAGTATTACCGATTCCCATGTCACCGGTCCCAAGTATCTCTGCCCCGTCGTTAATTGCCTGACCAGCCGTTTCCATACCCGTTGAAATCGCCTTGATCGCATCCGTGACACTCATTGCAGGCCCCTGAGCCATATTGGCGGTACCCCGCAGGACATTCCGGCTGATTAGCCCGTCTCCGGAAACCGGGACAGCCACACCCACGTCGGTTACCCGCACTTCAGCGCCCACATGCCTTGCCAGGACGTTTACACCTGCGCCACCGCCTAAAAAATTTAAAACCATCTGCGGTGTCACTTCCTGAGGAAAAGCGCTCACACCCTCGGCTACAACCCCATGGTCACCGGCAAAAGTGAGGATAAATTTACGATCAACCGACGCGTCAAGCCTCCGCCTGATTGCACAGATCCTTGCCGCAATGGTTTCCAGTTTGCCCAGGCTTCCCTTTGGCTTTGTAAGATTATCCAGTTTATCCTGTGCCGCCTTAAAAATCGCCTGGTCCGCAGGTTCAATCCCTGCAAGAATATCTTCAAGCTGGTGTATGCTTTCTATTGTCATATATTTAATTGTCCCTTGTTTGTGTTCCTGGTTTCGGATTTAAGGTTCTGGGTTCCGGGTTCAAAGGTTCAAGGTTTATTTGATCGGAATTTATCCCTATTCAACCCTGAATGTGGAACCTTGAACCGCAATCAACTCCGCACTTCACCCTTCACGATCCCCCATACGTAACCCGTTCAAAGAGGCCCCCTGCTAAGCAGAGACTCCTCCGTATGTAATCGTTCACAGGCGCCCCATATGTACGCTAGCACTGCCCTTTACCCATAAGTCTCATGCCCCATT
>JAIWHJ010000390.1:0-2902 GCA_048629695.1 Promethearchaeota archaeon | reverse complement strand
AACACAGCCACTGCATCCCTCAAAAGGCGGGACTAAAGTCCCACTTCCGTTTCACATAATGAAGATGCCAAGAAGTACAATTTATTTTTTGCCGAGCCCTTAATCTTAATTTTTTTCGGTTATACCGGATTACAGAAATACACATATGATCACAATCAAGACTCTTCAGCAGCGGTCGGCGCTTTTTCAGGCTATTCGCGGATTTTTTATTGGAAATGGTTATCTTGAGGTGGACACCCCGGTTCGGAACCCCGCACCCGCGCCTGAGGCCCATATTGAGCCTGAACCGGCCGGGGGGTGGTTTTTGCAGACATCTCCTGAAATCTGCATGAAAAGGTTGCTGGCCGCCGGCGCCATAAAGATATTTCAGATCTGTAGATGTTTCCGCCGCAATGAACGAGGGAAACGCCATCTCCCCGAGTTTACCATGCTGGAATGGTACAGGGCGGGAATTGATTATTCCGATCTGATGAAGGAATGCGAGGATCTCATCAAACACGTTGCCAAAGTCGTTGCGGCGGATGAAAGCATTAGAGTTTCAGGACATGCCGTCTCGCTGAATTCCACGTGGGAGCGCCTCAAACTGGAAGAGGCGTTTCAGATGTTTGCCCCTGTAACTCTTCATCAGGCCCTGGAACGAGACAGGTTTGATGAGACGCTGGTGAATCATGTGGAACCCAGGCTCGGCATGAAAAGCCCTGTCTTTGTGTATGATTACCCTGCTTCACTTGGATCCCTTGCAAGGCTGAAATCAGGTGAACCCGATATCGCGGAACGCTTTGAGCTATACATAGGCGGAATTGAAGTGGCAAACGGCTTTTCGGAATTAACCGATGTAATCGAACAGCGTAAACGGTTTGAAAAGGAGAGGGATGTTATAAAAAATCTTGGCGGAAAACCAGGCCCCATGCCGGAAAAATTTTTAAAGGAACTCGGCCGAATGCCTGAAGCGGCCGGTATAGCGCTTGGAATAGACCGGCTTGCCATGATTTTCTTTAAGGCTTCTATAATCGACGATGTTGTAACATTTACACCGGAAGATTTGTGATCGTTCAGATAAGGAATGTAAAAGTTTTGTAAAAGTTTGTTCCCCGGATTGACGAATCAGTGGTTGACCGATAGATTGCTTTTCCTGTTCCGTGGCAAGTTGCCCCATGATCGGTTACAATCAGCCTAAACAAAAATTTCAGTTAGAATATTCTTAATGTATTATCAGGCATTACGCCTTTTCGTATTAAATTTTTGCAAGCTCTAACTGATTTCAGAAAATGTCATTCCCGTATGCTTTTAACGGGAATCCAGTGACAAAGGAATTTATGACTTATCCCAAAATCATTCAGGGCGGCATGGGAATAGGAGTTTCAAACTGGCGTCTGGCCAGGGCCGTGTCGCAGACCGGACAACTGGGCATGGTTTCAGGCACATGCCAGCATATGGTGCTTGTAAGGCGCCTGCAGGATGGTGATCTTGGCGGACATTACCGCCGGGCCTTTGATCATTTCCCTGCCCGGGAATTTATCAGTGAAGTAATGGAGAAATATTATATCTCCGGCGGCAAATCCAAAGAAAAACCTTATGCAAATGCTCCGATTTTTGTTCAGAAGCCCGGGCATTTTCTCCAGAAACTGACCGTGCTTGCAAGTTTCGCCGAGGTATATCTTGCAAAGGAAGGCCATGATGGCCTTGTAGGAATTAATCTGCTTGAAAAAATAATATTGCCCAATATTTTTTCCCTGTACGGGGCAATGCTTGCAGGCGTGGATTACGTAATCATGGGGGCCGGCATCCCGCGGGAGATTCCCGGGGTACTGGACCGGCTGGCCGATCACAGGGAAGCCGCTCTCAAGCTGCATGTCATAGGGCAGGATCCTGAAGATGATTACAGGATCAGGTTTGATCCAAAAAAAATTATGCCGGACTCTCTTCCTCCACTTAAACGGCCGAAATTCCTTGGAATTGTGTCATCGGTTACGCTTGCCCAGATGCTTGCCAGGAAGTCCACGGGCAAGGTTGACGGTTTTATTGTGGAAGGGCCGACTGCAGGGGGACACAATGCGCCGCCACGGGGGAAGGTGGCTCTGGATGAAAAGGGCGAACCGGTTTATGGAAAGCGTGACAAGGTCGACTTTGCCAAGCTAAGGAAAATTGGTTTGCCGTTCTGGATCGCCGGCTCTTACGGAACTCCGGAGAAGCTGTTGGAAGCGCTTGATCTGGGAGCAAAGGGAATTCAGGTGGGGACTGCTTTTGCATTTACGGATGAGTCCGGTTTTTCCCGTGAAATCAAGGATCATGTCATTTCAATGGTAACCGGCAACAAGGCTGAGGTTTTTACTGATCCCAAGGCATCTCCTACAGGTTTTCCCTTTAAGGTCCTTTTATTGGCCGGCACCCTTTCCGAAAAAACGGTATACAATGCCCGTCCCAGAAACTGCGACTGCGGTTACTTGAGAAGTATGTATAAAAAAAAGGACGGCGCTATTGGTTATCGGTGTCCCGCGGAACGTAAGGACCTGTATCAAAAAAAAGGGGGGAACCCTGCTGATACAACCGGGCGAGTCTGCCTGTGTAACTCACTGCTGGCAAATATCGGCATCCCGCAGATACGGAATGACGGTTATATTGAAAAACCATTTGTCACGTGCGGAAATGATATCACTTCACTTCCAAAATTTCTTGGAAACGATAACACGGCCTTTTCAGCAACTGGTGTTGTAAAGTATCTCCTGAGTCTTACTAACCCAGATAAACTGGAAATTTTTAAAGGTCCTGGATAAGTGCCTTAAAACATGTGGCACCGCAGGCGTCACATATAATTTCGGAGTTTTTCCGCTACAAAAAACAAGAAAATTACCACTAAGGCACTAAATAAGGAATTTCAAGATGGATAACCGGGAATCAACCG
>JAIWHJ010000389.1:0-2914 GCA_048629695.1 Promethearchaeota archaeon | reverse complement strand
CATCACTCAAAAGGGGTTTAATCTGCGTTCGATGTGGCTCGGCCCCGATCAATCCGATTGCCCGCACAGCAAGCGCCCGGACCGTTGCGTCTTTTGATTCAAGGTAGGGCAGAAGGTAACGGCAAACATTTTCTGATGGCAGGAGATGCGGCCGGCTTTCGGCCAGCCTTCCTACGCCCCAGACAGCGCCCCGCTGCAACATTTCATATTCCAGAAAATTTCCCTTTTCCTCCCAGATATAAGAGACCAGAACATGGGCATATTCCTCTGCAAGTCCTTGATGACAGGCCATAATTTCGGCCATAGCCTCGGGTGCGCCCCAGCCGATGCCGCCGGACTCATCATTCAGGCTCCACATGAACCTGCGCATTATGATACGCGCCGACTCCATATCCTTTTGGGCAAGATTTGAAACAACTACGCCCATAGCCGTGACCGCCCGCCATTTTATTTCTGGATCCAAATGACACAGAAAAGAAAAAAGCGGATTGATCACCTGGCGGCCCGGCAACCGGAGTAATTCATTTACTTTTTGATTAAAATCATCTGAATTGAGAAGCTCCAGTACCATCTGTTTGACGGCCCGGCCTGTATGCTTTTTGACATCCATACTTTTTTCCCTCAACTAGTGCCTGAACGAAAAGTACTCCAGCCCAGGTTTTATAAATACCTTAGAAAATATTTTCTAAGGTACTAAAACGCCAGATCAGGCTTCCACACCTTCCAGACCTTGCCTGCCAGGTCAGGCCCTGGTTTCAGCGTCGGTTTACCGGGTTTCCAACCCGACGGAGTAGCCTCTGTACCCTTGCTTTTCCTGACAAGCTGAAATGCCTGTATTTGTCGTATTAATTCGCTTACATTGCGGCCCACCGGGGGTGTCAATATCTCCATGGCCTCAATGACCCCGTCAGGGTCGATAATGAAGCGGCCACGGGTATTCACTCCGGCGGTCTCATCATAGACCCCATAGACCGAACCGATTTTCCCCGCGGCATCGGATATCATAGGAAAGGGCACCCCGCCTTTTACCATCTTCGAAAGCTCTTCTTCCTGCCAGATCTTATGCACAAACTGGCTGTCCACACTGACCGACATTACCTCTACACCCAATTCTTTGAGGTCTTCATATTTGGCGGCAACTGCAGCCAACTCGGTAGGTCAGACAAACGTGAAATCGCCGGGGTAGAAACAGAGCACTACCCATTTGCCGGCATAGTCTGAAAGTTTGATCTGTTGAAATTTTCCTTTATAAAAGGCCGGGGCTTGAAAATCCGGGGCCTTGGTTCCGATTTTAGCTATAGTCATGGCTGCCTCCTTTGTTTTTCCTTCCTCTTTTTTAATGGTATCTTCTTCCGTTCCGCCAACCACTGCGCCGGTCGGTTTGCCGCAAGCAATTTCCATCTCTTCCATTTGATTACCTCCTTTTGTCAAATCTCTTCCCACGTAATACACTGGCCAGGGCAATTCATAATGATCTCCTCCAACTCTTGCTTAGGATACTCATCAAGTTCAATTATTTCTATGTAGCCCGCCTCGTTTTTTCTGAAAACAGTAGGGCACAGCTCAATACACGCCTCACAGTCAATACATTCACCTAAGTCAATTACCGGAATTTTCATCAATCTCCCTTTATTCCTCTTTTGAAAACTCGTCTTTTTCCGCGCCGCAGACAGGACACACCCAATCATCCGGCAGGTCCTCAAATTTGGTTCCAGTCTCCACCCCATTGTCAGGATCTCCTTCCGCCGGGTCATACACATAGCCGCAAACATTACATACGTACTTGTCCATAGTTTCTCCCTTCTTCACCTTTCACAGGTTTTCGATAACCTTCCGTAATTTTTCCGAAACCTCCTCGGCAATTTTTCTTAATTTCTCACTCTCGATTATCCCGAGAGCAGAAACGGGATTAACGGCCGAAACATATGATTTTTTATTGTCGGTCTCATATTACGGAGTAAAATTCTAACTTCGGCCACTTTGTTGTCAAATGAAATTTATCAAGCCTTTCCTGTGCAGTTTTTTCATAAGTTGCCTTTACTATATGGCCGAAATTAAAACCAACCCCGAATCATCATATGGTGTTGGCAAACTGAAAGGCGAAAAAATAGGTGAAAAACGTGGCAGATTGTATGTGGCAATCAATTTGCTGGATGTATTGGATGATGCTGCTATTGCAGAGAAAACCGGTTTTTCTCTGGAAGAAATAGAAAAACTGAGAAAAAACAATAAAAAACCAATGAAGCCGTAATTTTCAATTAATATTTAAGATGTTACCCTTGACCTGTCACAAACACACAGGGAAGATGTTGAAAGAAATCAGCGACTGCTTTAATATTGTTGAGCTTCCAAAGTGTCGCGGATAAGTCGTCGTATTGCCATGAAGATCACTCAAGATGATAAACTGAGGAAAAGGATCAGAAAGATAAAAAATAAGTCAAAGGTGTCAAGAATGAAGACCTGACCCCCTATTTTTGTTAAGTCATGTGAACTGCGCTATAAGTAGGTATTCTGAATTCTGTTTCAATGAGAAGAGCCAAGAGTAGACTTGGCAAAGGGCCTTTTTGTTTAGACTTATGTTGTGACCCCTATGTTTTGCAATTATTGCCCATTTTGCCCTTGAAATCGAATGTGGTGCCTAATAATATCAACTACTTACAGGATAGGCAAGTCAGTATTCGAATATAATATCAATAGGTTAGCTTGGTCCGACCCCAATTGATATTGTGAGCTGGCCGGGCACACCCATCCACTGACACCTCGGAGCGATGACTGCAAAAACTGATTGTTAACACCTGGCCGTTTAAGGCCATCATAAACAAAGGAAAATGAATGATGAGAGGCATTCAGGGAAAAAGAGGTACTGGTTTGAATTTCAACAAAACAAATAAGAAGGAGCCCCTCTGTGTTAATG
>JAIWHJ010000388.1:0-2920 GCA_048629695.1 Promethearchaeota archaeon | reverse complement strand
GGTCAGGTCTCGCAATCCCCGAGGATCGAGGCGGCTGCGAAGAGGAATGACCGAGACAGGCACACCTGCCTGCCTGAGTTCGTCAGCCAGCGGACCACGCTCACGAATGCAAACAAGGCTCACGCGAAACGGTGGCGTATTTAGCCGCGGTAGTAGCGCAACCAGACGGCGTTCGATTCCGCCTCGCGGCAACCATGTGATGATCCGCGCAATATGATAAGGCCTTTCAGTACCTGGAACTGCCGATGACTTTCCATAAATCCGCCTGACAGGCTGTCGCGGAGGCGTCTCACCATCAACCTGCTCCGTGATCAAGATCTCCCTGGCTGGTAGACCGAATCGATACTGCTCCATCAGGGCAAGCGCCTTCGGATTTGGAATGCCCCGGACCTCGCGCGATCGTGCCGCTCCCCACTCCTTGTGGAGATGGCCGGGAAAAAAGCGGTACCAGATGCGCCTCCAGAAGCCATTGTAGCTGCGTTGCTTTACAACAACCGGCTGTCCCCCCTTTTTGAGTTCAAGGGTCGTCTCTCCAACCAGCACCCCTGACGGGGCCTCTGAGATCGCCTCAAAATTGATCTGCCCTTCCTGGAAGACCTGCAACGAGTCAAGGGGAATTTCCCGGCGTCGATACACACGCCACCCTTTGGAAACCGTACGTGCGAACTGTGAGGAGTTTTTCCAGCAACGCTTCGAACGGCTGCGCAGGCGTATTTCCTGGAGGCGATGAGCCCGGTATACAAGGTCGTCGAGGACCCGCTGCAAGCCTGATACATTCCACTTTGGCGCCGCATTAGCTTCATTGTAAGCGCGGAGTAATTCCATTGACTCACTGTGTGTGATTTTAGGAAGCAATGAATGAAACAGCTTGGCAAGATTGTTCCTCCTCTGGCGCTCCGAAGGCATCTTGCCGATCCGGCATACATGGTGATCAATTAGCACGACCCGGGGCTTATCATCGGGACCCCCATCTTGAACCAAAATATTCCCGGCGTGAAGGTCGCTGTGGCGGCATCCAGAGCAGTGCAGCCTGGCAACCTCGCATCCAACCTGCCGGAGAACCTCAAGCCGATCCGGATCTCCGGCACTCTTCTCACGGAGCCATTGGGAGATGCCCTGGGCATTTGACAGCTTTTCCATTACCAGGCCAGCACCCAGGAGGATTTTCCCTGACAGCTTTTCGCCAAACGCTAACGGCCGGGGCACGGCTACATTAGAGGTCTTTAGGTGCTGGAGAGCGGTCCATTCACTGGCAGCCCGGGACTTTAAAACAAGGTACTTGAGGGTTTCCTTCACCCCTCGAACGTGATACCGTTTAATGATAAGGGCTGGCCGGGATGAAGTAGAGGGGAACGCAATCACGGTACGGCTGAGACTTGACTTCAACACCTCAGCACCCGGAAGATCCTCGATCATTTCCCAGTGCCGCAGCAGATCTTGGATAATTTCCTCCGCACCAGGCGTAAATTTCCAGCGCCATTTTCCAGATTTGTGAGTTTGCTTAGTCACTGTTTTTTGTCTGCTTCGTTAGTATTCTTACGTGACAAGATTTTTGTCCTCCAGAACAGATCTCGCCTCCCCAACATCTATAACTTGGCAATGTATCAGTTCGGGTGGAGTTTATCCGTAAGGATTTTATAAAAGGCTTACGCCTAAATTCCGAAAGGCTATACAGCTATTGTAATTCGATCAAGGCATTAATCCGGTTGTGAGCACCCAGACTTATTGAGAACTTACCAAAATGGAAGATATCTTATTGAAAGTATTGAGGATGTTCGTCCTGACCGTTTGCCCCTTTCAGTCGGGTTCCTCATGACGAGCAAAGAACTCCGGATCCTCTGCTCGGACCTTCTCGATCTTTGATGGATCGAGTTGCGTGCGCCACTTGTAATTCATGCTTTGCAGATCCCGTCTAATACCCTTCTCGAAATCCTCCGTCCAAGATAGATCGCATTTGTCTGCGATGTATCGAATCGTTTCAACGGGGTACTTACAAAGCTTTGTATAGTAAACCTTAATAAACCGGCCAGGATAATTAGTTTCTTTGCTTTCCAAGGTTTTTGTCAAATAATGATATTGCCTTCCGGCAACGATTTCCGGGGGTAGATCGCCCATTTCTTTCCAACCAGGTATTCGGTCGCCATACCAGCCTCCACCTTTGCTTTCTCGTTGGTGCCTGCGCACCAGCGTTGAGTTCACCACGGCTCGCCAGTCGCGAATGATGTGGACGAACAGCGCTCCAGGAAAAACCGCGTCAATCCAGTCAAGTCTCAGTGTGAGCCGAGGATACTTGGCCAGGAAACGTTCAGCATTCCTAAGTTGGAGGACTCTCCTCACCGTTTTTCGGTACCACGAGACAGCCTCGGGAGTCGCATCATTTGCTCCCATTTCGTCATGCTCACAATTCCAGAAGCGGTCCCAGATCGGCTGTGATTCCATCGGCTGGTCCGGCATTCCAAAGTACGTGATGATATGTGCAAGTAAAGGGAAGGATGGAAAGCGGCGATTCGCAATGTTGAAATATCCAACATCGGGATGTCTACTGAGCATGTTATAAAGAAGGGTGGTGCCGCTACGGTGCGGTCCGACAATGAATATGGGGTGGTCGACTTCCACGGGGATGCTCTTTTTTTTCATTCATTGATCCAAACGGGTATTTCCCTATCGCTAATTGAGATTCGGGTTCGCGGGGAATTTTAGGGAAAATGGGCCCGGATGTCAATTCCGAAAAATGGGTGCCCTTGACATACAAGCATCTTTTTCCTACACTTCCTCATATAAAAAGGCTTTCTTATCAATTGTAGCCTGTCAATCTACCCTAACGTTGCAGACCTTAACCGAGGGTAAACGCCCCAGAATGCGTCCCGCCCGGGATCATAGCATACTTAACCTGACCGAGGCGAGCACAGGGCAGATGGTG
>JAIWHJ010000387.1:0-2924 GCA_048629695.1 Promethearchaeota archaeon | reverse complement strand
CGAAGCGCCGCCGCGCTTTTTTCCCGTCGCCTGAATTGATTGTTGGACAGCCACAACCGCAACGTTAAAATAGTGAACAACTTAACAAAGAATCTCCCTTTTCGCCAACCCAGGCCACCGAAATCCGTGGAATGAGGAACCGATTTCCAGAATGAAGCAAAGGGAATCGAGTCTAAGAATTAGGAATTTTTATAGGCACTACAAAAAAAGAGGACTGGAGCGTCCTTAGCATTTACCAGCGCTGAAACTGCTGTTTGTTCTCCACATGGGGCTTTATATCCAAAACAGGTGTTCCATCCACCATATCCATTCCCCTGACCTTGATCACATTTTCCTTTACCCCGAGGACCTCCAGCACCGACATGCCGATCGGATTGGGCCTATAGGGAGAACAAGTGCTGAATACACCCTTTTTCTCATTTCGATGTGGAGGCTTTTGGACAAGATGCCGTGGCTTGAACTCGGAACTTAGATGAAAACAGAAAATTACAACAATGCGTTGTCCGGCCTGCATATCTTTAAGGCCTTCCATGTATTTTTTATCAATAACAATGGTTCCTTTTACATTTGAAATAGTCCAGTGCCGAGGAATATTATCAGACTCAGTGTAAGCAGTGGCTATGGATTCCATTTCGATTTTCATAATCAACTTTATTTAAAAGCTTTTAGCTGTTAAGCTATTGAGCTGTTTAGCTTAACGGCTTAACAGCTCAATAGATCGCCCGTAGGGTGCTGCATCCTGACCTGTTGCATGCCCCTTACTGAATTTGTCAGATATACTCCATCCGCGTTTTTTAGATCATCCGGATAGAGCACAGCCTCTTTTGTTTCGGCCGGGTATTTTTCCAGAAGAAATTTTCTCAATGTGCCGTTAAGCAGACCGCACGTCAGGGGCGGCGTGATGAACAGATCTTTGCGCCTGATAAAGATATTTGTTATACTCCCCTCTGTCACCTCGCCTTTCTGATTCAGGAACAGGACTTCATAAAAGCCTTGAGCCACGGCTTTTTCTCTTTCTTTATTATAAATTTCCCGAATAGTGGTTTTATGATACAGGAACATGAAGTTCGAGTCAGTCGTTTTTTTTGAAAAAGCGACCTTGGGCAGACCCTCCTGTAATGAGCGGTTATCCGGCGGGAAATTCAGATCCGGCAAAGGACACGTGGCTGAAGTCAAGTCTATTGTGCCGTCCTTGTGAAGTAAAAGTCTTACCCTTTGCCCCATCTCTCTACTACTTAAATCCCTGTGCTCGACAAAAAAGCTGCGGGACAAAAGTTCAAGCCGTTCAACTATTTTTACCGGATCCGCAGGGAAACCCAAATGACGGGCCGACCCGATCAACCGTTCAATATGCAGGTCCAGAAGCAGGTAACCCCCATCCGGTTGCCATAACATTGTCTCAATCAACTGAAAATCAGGCAGGGGGGAATCCAGAAATCTGGCCTTGAGCCTGCATTCATCCCATTCATTCTCAGGGTCGGAATCGTGGACAATACCCGACCCGATACCCATTTCCCCGCGTCCGTCTTCAATAACCACTGTCCGGATCGGTACATTAAATAAAGCGTCACCTGACGGTGCAATGTATCCGATTCCGCCGGTGTAGACGCCTCGTTTTTCCAATTCGAGTTCGCGGATTATCTCCATGGTCCGAATTTTGGGAGCGCCTGTCACGGATCCGCACGGGAAAAGGGCGGAGAACATCTCCTTAAGCGAGACACCCGGTTTGAATTTTCCCACGATTGTGGAGGTCATCTGGTGCAGGGTCTCATAAGTTTCTACATCAAAGAGGGATCTGACTGAAACCGAACCCGCCTCACACAGACGTCCCAGGTCATTGCGCAACAGGTCCACTATCATCACGTTCTCGCTACGATTTTTGAGATCATTTTCCAGCCTTAAAGTGAGTTTTTGGTCCTCCTCCGGGGTGAGGCCGCGGTGGAGAGTTCCTTTCATCGGCCTGGCTGTGCATAAGGAACCATGCCGGTTGAAAAACAACTCAGGTGAAAACGACATGATTCTGCGATTCAGAGATTTTATGTATGCTCCGTAAGATACATTCTGGTTTCTGCGGAGCGTTTTATAAAAGGCCTCGTGTGATCCGAAAAAATCAAATAAAAGTTTGAGCGTGTAATTGACCTGGTACGTATCTCCGGCTGTGATATAGGATTTAATTGTTTGAATTTTTTTTAAATAATCATGTTTTTCCTGGTTCAGGCGCAGATTATCTAATCGGTATTCATCTGAAAATTCCGGGGAAGATTCCGGGTTCAGGTTCTGTCCGGGAGAGGAATCAGCATCAGGTTGCATTTCAGGACACGCGGAATTGTGCAAATCAAACATGTCGAATATGCGGGGTTTTCTAAATACGCCGAAATCGGCAAGCACGGTCAAAGGATCATGAGTGAACCGCCTGTCCAGCACGGGTTCCAGCCGGTAGCCGAATTCATACGCCACCCAGCCTGCCAGATAGAATCCATCATTAAGATACGTTTCAACCCGTTTGAAAAAAAGGGATGGTGGATCCGACGCAGTAATGACCAGACGGTCCACAGGATTCAGAAAGAGTAATGATCTGTGGTTTTCCTTGGTCACACGGGTGGTTTCAAGAAAGACAAAGGATTCCTCGCCGGCCAGACGGTCGAGAATAGTCTGAAGAACCTTGTCTGATAATGGAGGAGCACAGGTGAACATACGTATCGGTTATCGCGTAATTGTTAAGGGCTCGTCCAAAAATAAATGTGAAGTGATTTTTGGGCGAGCCCTTACCCAGATAAACTGGAATTCTTTAAAGGTCCTGGACTATTTTCAGTACCCCCTCTGAGGGGTATAAGTGCCTTAAAACACGGGGCACCGCAGGCGTTACATATGAGCGCGGAGTTTTTCTGCCACAAAAAACAAGAAAATTACCACTAAGGCACTAA
>JAIWHJ010000386.1:0-2933 GCA_048629695.1 Promethearchaeota archaeon | reverse complement strand
AATCGCGCACCATGCCAGTTTATGAAATTGGGTTCCCAGTCCCGCGTATGAGTTTTCCGAGGTAAGGGAGAGCATTGTCACGTCAGGCAGTTCGAGCCGCTTGATCAGGTCTTCCATAAAGACGTGATACTGGCCGAACCTGCAGGGACCCGCGCCGGTGGGCATAAAGTAGACCAGCACCTCGTCTTCCTTTTTTACATTATAAACATAGTCCAATAGAGTCCCGGTAGTTAGAATGAGCGGCAGACATTCCTTGCAGGACGTATTTGCGCGTCCGAGTTTCAATATTGCCTCGTCGGATGGCGGATGGGCGCCGCCGTGCAATCCGAGTCCTCTGAACACGGCGCCTAATGCATCGGTCCCGATTCTGCCCATGGAGGGCGTGATAAACTTGACTCTGGGATCGGTCATGGAGAGCGATTCTCCGGAAGATGTTATCACATTTACGTGGCCGTCTTCAAGTATTGTCCTTGCCGGGATAAAGGTTGATTCTTTTTTATCGATTTGATCATTTGCCATAAGCTGCCTGTAAGCGGCAACAATATCAAGAAATGCCTCGATCCTGGTCTCAAGGCCCGCATCAGCGGTGTGGCTGTCCAGTTCAAGGGTCAGAGAGGGCTTCCGGCCCATGATGGTTCTGAAATACCCGACAATGAACGAATCCGGACCGCACGAAAAGTTGGTTATAAATGTGCCGAAAAGCTGTGGGTGTTTTTCAACAAATCGGGCCGCTTTCAGTATCAACTGGCCCATGCCCCAGTACATGTAGCGCTTGGATTTTTCTTTTTCAAACGGCAGGAAATCCATGGGAATGGTCAGAATTCCGCGGGACGCGAGTTTATGGGGGATCCCCATGTGGGCCTCTTCAACAAATGCATTGTATGGACGGCCGAACATTACAACCGCCGACTTTTCCGGGTTGGCCTCAAGATCGGAAAGTACCCTTTTGCCGATCTTTTTGAATTCCGCCATGCACTCTTCCTGCCTTAGAAGCGCCTTTTTAAAGGCCTTTTTTGCCTCCTTTTTGCTTATCCCCATCTTAACCGCGCTTTCGACCAGCGGGGCCTCGGCCTCTGCAAGCCCTTTTGTCAGGTTGACAAGCGGGGTCAGAAGTCTGGTCCCTTTCTTGTAAAGTTCATCCACTTCCTTTTTAAATGCAATTCTAAGATAAAAGGTTTCACCCTGGACCAGCGGACAGACCTGGGAACTCGTATTGTCTGACTGGGTCGGCACTGCCTTGAAATGGGGCAGAAAAATAAAATCCAGAGGATCTTTAATATTCAACAGGGTATGGAAAAAACCATGGGACAATTCGCCGGGATAGCAGAATGCGGCGTTTCTTTGATCAATACCCTCCCTGGACGCCGAGTCCGGAAGTACCGGCTCAAACCCAAGTTCGGCAAAAAAGGTCGAATAGAGAGGGAAGTAGGTGTTTACGAGGTAGCTGCGGTTGAATCCGATTCTTCCTCTTTTTTTCCTGTTTTGTGCCACACGGCCGCCGTACTTGTCAAATACCAGCTCCTGCCGTATACGGACCAGATCCAGGGATTCGACATCAAATTTGATCTTGTGCCGTAAGTTGTAATAACGGTTGCAGGCGCCGCCAAAAGGAAATTTTTTTCCGTCAAGAATGATCATTGCGATCTCGCAGCGGCGGTCGCATTTCCCCTTGCCGCCTCCTCTGCATATAAAAGTCTTTCCGTATTCCACCTCTCTATTTGCAAGCGCCTCGAGATCAAAAGACTTCTCCTTGATCAGGTTCAGGTCGATTCTTTTTTTGATTTCAAGCGCAACGCCGAATGAGCCCATGAGACCGGGTTCGGGCGGAACCACAATAGGCTTGCCCACAAGGGATGCCATGGCAAGGGGGACTGCACTGTTGTAACACACCCCGCCCTGCATAAAGACCTTTTCCCCGACCGGCCGGTTGCCCTTGACCCGGTTTGAGTAGTTCATGCAGATGGAATAGACCAGGCCGGCAACAATATCATTGTGTTCAACACCTTCGTGAATAGCGTTTTTGATATCGGATGTAATGAATGCCGCGCACTGATCGTTGAAATTAGGAGGATTTTCACCTTTGAGCGCAATGTCGGCAATCTCTTCCATTTTAATGCCAAGCGTCTCGTGCGCCGACTCTTCCAGGAATGATCCGGTTCCCGCGGAACAGGCCTCGTTCATTGCATAATCCGAGGGCACGGAGTTGGTGATATACGTGTACTTTGCGTCCTGGCCCCCGATTTCAAATATGGTATCCACCTTTGGATCAAAATATACAGCAGCCGAGGCGTGGGCTATTATCTCGTTTATTACGCCGTCGGTGAGTGCGTGAAGACCTGCGATCTGACGGCCTGATCCGGTAACGCCCAGACCGATAATGGAGATTTCAGACGGGTCGAGCTTTTCTTTGACCTGATCCAGGATACTCTGATAGCACAACCTGGATGCTCCCACCGGGTCGCCGTTTGTGCGCAGATAGATGGACGCGAGCATGGCATCATCCTCTATGCGCAGAAGAATCGCCTTGGTAGTAGTGGAACCTACGTCAAGTCCCAGGATGCAGACATCTCCGGGCCTGACCTCCCCTGTTTCCATGGTCTTGAATTCCACCATATCCTTATAATCCCTTAACCGGGGCAGTGTGTCAAAAGAGGTTGCCTCGGTCTTGAAAAGGGCGGACACTCCGGGAAAGGGATCGGTTTCGTGTTCAAGGGACCAGAGCGCCGCTCCCAGGGCCTCGAAATAGGGCGCCTCTTCAGGCACGATCATGCCTGGAATTTTCTGGTTGAGATACTCGATCATCATTTTATTATGGGCCGTGCCGCCCGTGATCATGATGTCTTTACGCTCAACTTTTTTAAGAAGCTCAAGGATCTTGCTTGACATCATCTTGCAGAGACCTGCCGTAACCCTTGATTTGGGAACGCCCTTAT
>JAIWHJ010000385.1:0-2936 GCA_048629695.1 Promethearchaeota archaeon | reverse complement strand
TGTTTCGGCGGCAGCTATGCATTCATGCCCGGCAAGGATGAGGTCATCCGGGAAGGAAATCAGGGATATATCATCTCCTACGGCGAGATGCTGTACCGCTGTCTTGACGTGGTGGAACGCCTGCGGGCCGATGGCGTCCGCGTGGGTCTGATAAACAAGCCGACCCTGAATGTCGTCGATGAAGCCATGATGGAACAGCTTATTGGCGGCGGATTCGTTTTGGTGGTGGAAACCCAGAACGTCAATTCGGGTCTTGGCGCCCGGTTCGGCACCTGGCTGCTGGAAAGGGGATTCGCGGCACGCTATGCCCGTATGGGTACGTCTAAAGAGGGGCACGGCGGCCTGGGCGAACAGATCCCCTACCAGGGACTGGGGGCGGATGATATCCGGGAAACGATCATGGGCTTGCTGGCCAAATAACCCGGCCTGGCAAGCGGTCCGGCAACAAGTAATGATACATCAGCGTCTCTGACAAGTCGTCAGTGATCACCCCATCGGCAACACAGGTTACATGTTGCGCGCTGGATAAGATTTATATGCGACCTTCATTTCAGGTCATTGAGGAAGTGTGAACATTGAAAATCGTAGATACCAACAACCCGATCCCCAAATATCTTCAGATCAGTGCCTGGTTGAGAGAGTCGATTCAAGTGGGAAGGTACAAAACGGACGAAAGGCTCCCATCTGAAATCGAATTATCCCGGATGTGCAGTGTCAACCGCAATACGCTGAGACAGGCGATCGGTGAGTTGACAGCCCAAGGGATGCTGAAAAAGGTAAAGGGGTTAGGGACTTTTGTCACGGCATCAGAACCGGTGGCGTTGAAGCATAAGCTGAATCGGATTTCCAGTTTCGGACAAGAATTGAATCAGGCCGGTGTCCGTGAGAACACCCGGCTTCTGGACAAAGGTTACGAAACCCCGACCAAGCACGTGGCTCAAAGCCTGGCTCTGAGTCCCGACAGCCGGGTGATCGTCGTCCGGAGGCTGCGAATCGGTGATGATCTGCCTCTGATCTATGAGGAGACCTACCTGCCGGTGGATCTTTTCGACGGTATCCTGGAGATGGACCTGACCGGCTCCATGTACGAGATCTTTACCCAGGAATTCAGCGTCGCGCTGGCCCGTTGCGAACAGACCATCAGGGCCGTCAACCTGAATAAAAAAGTTGCCCCACTGCTCGGGCTCAAGGCGAACGGCGCTGCCCTGTATATGGAAAGCGTGACCTACAACGATCGAAACATGCCTGTTGAAGTGCTCTGTTGTTACTTCAGGGGGGACAAATACGCTTTTGAAGTCGAACTGGGGCATTACCACCTGACCCAGTGAGCGGAATCCCTGAAAACTGGCAAAAGGAGGGAATAGTGACAAAATAGAACAGGAAGATTAAACAACTGACCCTGTAGCCATACTCAATCAACCCAACTGTTTAAAATAGCTGCCTCAAGGAGGAAACCGATGGAAGAGAAGAACCTGATTGAAAAACTGGTCGAAATCAGCCCCGGAATGGAAATCTGGTGGGATTCATCACCGGTGATTTTCAGCAACTGGTGTCGTAAGATGCTTGATAAAGCCGAAGCAGGAGATCGTGAAACCCTGCAGCGCCAGTTTGACCGCATGTATGACAACAACGCGCCGGAAAATCAGCTGTTCAGGGGTGTGACCACCAACCCGCCACTGTCCCTGCAGGCTATTCAGGATGATCCGCCGTATTGGGAAGGCGTTACCAAGGAGATCATTGCCGAAAACCCCGGGCTCGATAAAGAAACCCTGTTCTGGCTGCTTTACAAGCGGGTGGTCAAGCGCGGCTCGGACATGTATTTACCGCTGTTTGAAAAAACCGGATACAAAGAGGGATACCTTTCCGGCCAGGTGGATCCGCGAAGCCTTTTTGACAAAGATGCCATGATAAAACAAGCCCTCGAGATTGCAAAAATCAATCCCAATGTCATGATTAAGGTTCCCGGCTCCAAAGAGGGGTATGATGTGATCGAATTTTTGACCTCGAAAGGCATTTCAACCAATAATACCCTGACATTTGTTTTGCCCCAGTTCGTTGACTGTACCGAATCCGTTAAACGCGGGCTTGAAACTGCGAAAAAGAACAATGTAGACCTGTCAAAATGGCGTTCGGTAATTACCCACATGGAATCGCGATATGGAGATCTCGGCGGCCTGAGAGATTTTGCCGCGGAAAAAGGCATCGAACTTACCGACATGGATGTCAGATGGGCGGAACTGGCCATATTTAAAAAAGCCTATAAGTATCTGCTTGACAATAACCTGCCAAACAAAATGCTTTCCTGTTCCCTGCGGGTAGGGCCCGTGGTGGACGGTGTAACCAGAATTCCGCATCTGGAAGAAAAAGCCGGCGCCGGCATCGTGGTGACCTGCCCGCCGACCTTTATCGATCAAGTGATCAACTTTTCAGAACAGGACAAGATTGTTTTCGTCAAAGACCGGATACTGGAAGATATCCCCAAGGATGTCATGGATAAGCTGATGCGTATTCCCTATTTTGAGCGAGCGTATGCAGTAAACGGCTACTCCCGGGATGAATACAACACCCATCCGGCCCTGCAGCGGACTGCGGAACAGTTTTCCAAAGCAACTGAGGAAATGGTCTCTTTTGCTGATAATTGCCTTAAAAATGCTTGACAATTTTTCCTGAAATATAGATATAGAACCCCATTTTTTATACATTAAAATATTCGGAACCGTTCACGGGTTCAAAAGTTCAGAGGTTCAAAGGTTGCATTCTCATCACCATACGTCATTTTGTAAACGTTTTGTACGGGAAAACCGACCGCTTCCACATCCCCACAAATGTGGAACATGGTATTTGGCAATTATGTGGCAAAACCAGCATTTTTTACATGGACTTCGGGCCTTCAATTTTGCCCCTGTCCCTAACCCTGAACGTTGAACCTTGAACCT
>JAIWHJ010000384.1:0-2939 GCA_048629695.1 Promethearchaeota archaeon | reverse complement strand
GGGAGGCTGCCAGAATTTATTTTGAACTAAGGCGAAAGGGAGTCACCATCAACAGCCCGGTAGATTGTTGCATCGCCCAGATTGCAATAGAGCATGGTATAATCCTGCTGCATCGCGATAAAGATTTTGAAAGAATATCTCGGATTCGGCCTTTGGAACAGGAGCGCTTTAAATTGAATTGATTTGTTTTTTTCTGCCTGCCCGCCGGGGCGTAGGCCCCTATGGCTTCCGGCTCGTAGAGCCTAGAGCCTACAGCTCGGAGAGGCCGGAGGCTGCGAACTCTGCGGTGAACTATTATGTTTCCTGTTCGATCAGACCGGCAGTTTTTTTTGCCGGCGGCTGGGCTGATCCGCCTCCGGCGGAACACCTGAGTGCCAGTGTCCAATTTTCATGCAATCCCACGACAGCTAAAGAGTCACAGCTATTTTTCCAAGCTGAATGACGAGGCCTGTAATTACAATTTCATCATTGTAATTACTGTCCTACATAATCAACGGCATTTTTCAAAATTTGAAGCCCGGCGGGAAGACCGGTTTGCGAGGCGGGGCCGCCGCGTCGTTCGAATTCTCTGCGGCGCGTCCAATCCGGGTGGTTGGTCCAGTGATTGTAGGCTTCCGGATGCGGCATCAAACCAAATATTCGCCCGGTTGGATCACAGATCCCGGCGATATCAGCTATTGAGCCGTTGGGATTGTCAGGAAAGTGCCCATTGGCCGGCCGGCCGTCGGGCAAGGCGTATTGAAGGGTCACCTGGTTATTTTCCATCAGGCGTGTCAGGGTGGCTTCATCCGTATAAAATTTTCCTTCTCCGTGGCGCACCGGAAGTTCGGCCAGATCAAGACCGCGGGTAAAAATGCAGGGAGAGGCCGGATCCACTTTAAGCGTCACCCATTGGTTTCTGAAGTTTCCGCAATCATTAAATGTGAGGGCCACAGACCGTTTTTGATAGTTTCGCTCCAAGCCCGGCAGCAGGCCTAAATTGGCCAGGGTCTGGAATCCATTACAAATTCCCAGAACCAAATTATCTTTTTCAACAAACTCTAGAATTTGTGCGCCGATATTTGTCTTTAGCCGAACAGATTGAATCACACCGGCGCCGTGGTCATCACCCCAGCTGAACCCTCCGATAAATACCAGAATTTGGAAATTTTTCAGATTGGCCGTACCGTCAATGAGGGAATTGATATGCACCCGCTCAGCGTTGGCGCCGGCCAGCTCAAAAGCGTAAGTCGTCTCATTATCACAATTAAGCCCATAACCGGTCAGGACCAGTACGTTTGCTGCACCCATGTTGAGAACCCTTTTTATTTTTTCACCACGGATGCCCACGGAATTTCACGGAATTGTTATATTCTTATTTCAGGGTTAATGGAATAACTACCTGTCCGTGAGTTTCCGTGTCTTTCCGTGGTAATACTTTTTCAGTCTTCGACCGTCTGTCGTCTGTTTTTCTTTCCGCATTCCGCATTCCGAATTCCGAATTCATTTATCCTTCACGCTCCGGCTCGATCAGGCGCAAAAAATCCCGGGCCGGAGGTGAGAGATCCGCTTCTTTGGGGTAAACAATATCCGTTTGAACCAGGATAGGTCCTTCCTCGACATCGAAGGGTTTGAGAAGCCCCATCTTGGCCTCAAGCTCAACTTCGGGTTTGTAAAGAAACGAAATACCATGTCCTTTGATAATATACTCCTTGATAAACTCTACACTTCCTGCTTCCACAAGTACAGAAGGTTTCACATCATAAGAACTAAGCATCGAAAGAATGGCATGCCGCGAGCCGGAGCCACTTTCCCGGATAATGATCGGCTCATTTTTCAGGTCACGGAGAGAGACGCTTTTTTTCTTTGCAAATCGGTGTTGGGGTGATAGTACCAGACAAAACTCCTCCTTCGTATAGGGGATGACCTCCAATTTGCTTAAACCCGGCAACCTGCCAATAATCCCAAGATCGTATTTAAAGGCCATCAGCCCGTCGGCAATCTCCTGGGAGCTTCCCACTTTCAGAGAGACCCTGACGGTGGGGAACCGCTGCTGGAAGCGCGAAAGCAGTTCCGGCATGAGGTGTCGCGCAAAGCTTCTGGTGGTGCCAATGGTAAGGGATCCCCGGTTTAGATCTCCCCGGCTTTTCAAGGCATGTTCCAGTTCCCTAACAATCAAGAAAATCCGTTCGGCATAGCCAAAAAGGGCCGTACCGGCATCAGTCAGCTGAAGCTCTTTGCCGGTCTTTCGGAAAAGTTGGATGTCAAGATTCTTCTCAAAGGACTTAATCTGCATGGTAACCGCCGGCTGGGTAATATGGAGCATGTCGGCCGCCCGGGTAACGCTTTTTTCTTTGGCTGCCAGGTAGAAAGCTCTGAGCTGATTAAGATTGATTTGCATGGTATCGTCAGAGTAAAGATCCGGGTCCAGAGGGCCCGGCTTTGGTCCACCCCGGAGGGGTGATATGGGTGATTACGTTTGCAAGCCGTGTTCAGGTTTCAGGTGTCAGGTGTCAGCAACCGAATTCGACCCGCTGTGTCGGAGTCGCTCATGAAATGGACTTTCTTTCACCGGTGTTGGCCTTCAGTTGCAACCCAATCAGTGTTCAGGATTCAGGATTCGGTATTTACTGACACCTCATATGAAACTACATTGAAATAAAGTAGGGGCGGGGTTTATCCCCGCCCGTAGCAGTAATCGCGGTGGTATTCGGGCGGGGATAAACCCCGCCCCTACGAGTAAAGCACAAGGCCAAAGTTTCTCTTTCGATCAGACTGGACGCTCGCGGCCAGAGGCGGCGCTCGTATGAAACTTCAGGTGGCCGGAACAGTTAAAAGATTGAACGTCGAACATCGAACGTCCAACATCGAACATCGAATATTGATGACGCTACGCTTTATCTATTTAAAAACAGCGAACCGCAGAATACTGAACCGCAGCCTGCAACGAGCCCTTCGGC
>JAIWHJ010000383.1:0-2944 GCA_048629695.1 Promethearchaeota archaeon | reverse complement strand
TCAGACATTCCGCTCCTCTTCGCTCTCTTCTGTGGGGTTGCAGGAGTTCGAATTTGAAGAAAGACGGAAGAGGCTTCTCCTCGCCTATTTCTCCCTTGTCGGCCTCATCCTCCTGTGCAGTCTCGCCTTTTCCGATTTCCTGGGCGGCAATCTCCAGGAAGGAACGATCGAACTCCTGATCGCCGGCTGGTTGTCTTATGTGCTGAGCCTGCTCAGGAGAATGAAGAAGGTGGTGGTCCTTTTCCGGATCAGCATGGCGCTCATGATCTTTCTCGTGTTTGAGGTCCTCATCAGCGACGCGGGTGCGCAGGGATCGAAGCTGCTTTGGTATTTTGGCCTGCCTCCCTGCATCTTCTTTCTCCTGGGGAAACGGGAGGGAATCATCTGGAACGGCGCCTTTCTGATCGCCACGATCTTTCTGCTCATCGACCCTGGCGACCTTCTTGCAATCTATCCCTACGATCCGGATACGATCGTGAGATTCACCGGCTCCTTCCTGATCGTCTCATCCCTTGCGTACATCTTTGAAGGCCTGCGGCACAGGGGTCAACTGACCATGCAGGAAGAGAAGGAGAAACTGGCCAGGGCCAAGCAGGAGCTCGAGGTTGCGAACCGAAGGCTGCAGGAGACCTCGGAGCATGCGCACGAGCTGGCGAAAAAGGCGGAGGCGGCGAACGTGGCCAAGAGCGAGTTCCTGGCCAACATGAGCCACGAGATCCGTACGCCCATGAACGGCGTCATCGGCATGGCATCTCTTTTGTTGGATACAGACATGAGTACGCAGCAGAGGAGATTCGCGGAACTGATCCAAAACAGCGCGGAATCGCTGCTCGTAATCATCAATGATATTTTGGATTTTTCCAAAATCGAGGCCGGAAAATTCGAACTCGAACCTATTGATTTTGATCTGCGTGTGATGCTCGAGGATGCCAGTGATTTTATTGCCATACGCGCCGAGGCAAAAGACCTTGAACTTATTTTTCTGGTATCACCGGAGGCGCCCTCGCGACTGCAGGGTGATCCCGGCCGCCTTCGCCAGATATTAATCAATCTTGCCGGCAATGCAATCAAATTTACCTCCGAGGGAGAAGTGGCAATAAGAGTCAATTGTGAACGTGAGACCGGTGATCAGGTTTTGCTTCGTTTTGAGGTTATTGACACCGGCATAGGGATCCACAAACATCAGCAGGCGGACCTGTTTAAGGACTTTACGCAGGCGGACGCATCCACGACCCGTAAGTATGGCGGAACAGGCCTTGGACTCTCTATTTCAAAGCGGCTTTGCAAAATGATGGGCGGAGAAATCGGACTTAGAAGTGTTGAGGGAAAAGGTTCAACTTTCTGGTTCACGGCTGCTTTTCGAAAATCCGACACGTTAAAATTACCAGCCCAAACTCCTGAAAAAAATATCGGCAATGAACGTATTTTGATTGTAGATGACAATTCGACCAACCGCCAATGGCTCTCGGTACTGCTGGCGTCCTGGAATTTCAGAAATAACGAGGCGTCTAATGCACGGACCGCTCTTGACATGCTTTATGCCGCAAATGATGCCGGCGATCCGTACCGCATTGCCATCCTGGATATGCGGATGCCCGGCATGGACGGTAAGACACTTGGAAAGAAGATCAAAAAAGATCAGAAGATCGCCGACACCAAGCTGGTGATGATGACATCTATTGCCATGCGCGGAGATGCGGCTCTTTTTGAGGGGATCGGATTTGCCGCATATCTGCCCAAACCAATCAAGCAGTCTGTTCTTTACGACTGCCTTGCAATGATTCATGGCTGCAAACCATCTTGCAAAGCAACAGAGAAAGAGCCTATCATCACCCGCTATTCCATTGCAGAGGCCAAACGACGTAACATTCGCCTTTTGCTTGTTGAGGACAATATCACCAACCAGATCGTGGCCCGGGAGATTCTGGAAAAGCTTGGATTTCGTATGGACATTGTGGAAAATGGCCGGCAAGCGGTTGACGCTGTAAAATCAAAACCGTATAACCTGGTGTTGATGGACTGTCAGATGCCTGTGATGGATGGTTACCAGGCCACCCGTGAGATCAGAAAACTCGGGTCTGCCGGCGTTTTCTCCAATGGATACAATCCCGCGGAGGTGCCCATTGTCGCCATGACGGCCCATGTCATGCAGGGAGACCGGGAAATTTGTATCAACGCGGGCATGAATGACTACCTTTCTAAGCCGATCGATCCCCATAAACTGGTTAATATGGTGGAGCAATGGGTTGTTTACACAGGCAGTGAGTCCACAGCGGCGGAAAAAGCCACTGAACCGCCTTTGGATGAGACACCTGCGAAAGAAGGGGAAGCAGCAGCCCGGCACCGATCCGAAAAAGCCCATGCGCTGAAGAAAACCGCGGAAAGTGAAGCGGATGAAATAATTTTTAACAGGGTTGATATGCTGCGGCGTGTCATGAACGACGAGGGAATCCTGAAAAGACTTATAAACAGTTTTTTTGAATATGCACCCGGCCATCTCGTTAACTTGAGAGAGGCTCTGGACAATAAGGATGCTCCCGGGGTTCAGCTTCGCGCCCATACAATCAAGGGTGTAGCTGCAAATTTCAGTTCAGCGCCCCTGCGCGACGTTGCCTGCCAGATAGAGATTGCCGGCAAGGAGGCTGACCTTGAAAAGGCTGAATCATTATTACCTGAACTTCAGGAAAAATTCGATCTTCTGTCAAAAGCCCTTGAACCGGAGAAATAGAAATAGGCGGGGGCAGATGAACCCCTGAACCCTCATTTCAAATGATTGACAACTATTCGTTCGGAAAAATTGTAATTAACGGTCAGGTCTACACAAGTGACCTGAAAATCGTCAAAGGCGGGGTATCTTCCGGGTGGTGGCGGAAAAGCGGGCACAGTGTCTCGATTGATGATGTCACCGATATCCTCGCAGCAAAACCTGATATCCTTATTCTGG
>JAIWHJ010000382.1:0-2950 GCA_048629695.1 Promethearchaeota archaeon | reverse complement strand
AATTGCTAATTTTCAATTATTAATGGGGGCATGAGACTTATGGGTAAAGGGCAGGCCTAGGGGATGTGGAAATAAATCAATGGGATAGAAAAAAATTGTACCCGCCAAGGGGTACTGAAAAGAGCAACGCGATTAACCCTGAACCCTGAACCTGGAACCCTGAACCTTAAACAATGAGGAGACTCAATATGAAAAAAAAGCCAGTTCGGCCGGTCGATAGCTTTAAGACCTACACTCTGGACCAGGATAAGGTCTGTACGCCGGTTGAGACGGTTGAACGATTTAAAAATCATCTGGCCGAGATCGATCTGGACATCCTTCAAGATGTGCGCCGGATTGACAACGGCCGCCTGGATATCCCGGTATACTTCAGTGTTTGCGGAAAAGACGCCCTTGAAATCATCGGCGAAAAAAAACAGATGGGCAAAGGCAGCACTCCTGATCAGTCAAGGGCAAGCGCATGCATGGAACTTGCCGAACGATTCAGTTTTTTCAGTTTCAAGAACACTCCCGACAATTTCATCACAGGTTCCTACAGCGATCTTGAGGCTTCCGGTCACCCTCTCATGCCGCTTGAGAAAATTCTTCAGTCAGTGCACGACAAGACCACGGACAAAACAACACTCGGGAAGCTGCTTGAAGATGTCCCTGTTCAATGGACCTGGGCCACTAACCTGACAAAAAATAAAGAGGTACTGATCCCGTTCAACTGGTTCTTTGCCATTAACGAGTTCAACGGCCCCTCGGCAGGTAATAGTTATGAGGAAGCCATAATACAGGGGGTCTGTGAAATAGTTGAAAGACACGTGTCAGCCGTGATCAGCCATGAAAAAATCAGGGTCCCGCTCATTGACCCTGACTCGGTAACAGGAAAAATTGCAAAGGAACTGGTCAGGAAATTCAGAGACAACTCCATTGAGTTTTATTTAAGTGATTTTACACTTGACACAGGAATTCCAACAGTCGCGGCCCTGGCCATTGACAGGACCACCTTCCCCGACACAAGTGAAATCGTTTTTACCGCGGGCACGGCCCCTGACCCGGAAAAGGCGCTTATCAGGGCCATGACCGAGGTAGCGCAACTTTCAGGGGATTTCAATACAAGCGCTAATTATATTGCCAGCGGCCTTCCAAAACCGCTCAGCATGGACGAGGTTGATTATATAACCGATCCCGGCAGCGCCATAAGGCTTGATGCAATGGCGGACATCAGCAACGACAATCTTAAGGTTGAGATAGAAAACTGTCTGACCGCCTTAAGCGGACTGGGGATGGAGGTCTATGTTGTCAACACGATCCATCCGAAGCTTCAAGTCCCTGCAATCTATACAATAGTACCCGGAGCGCATTTCAGGGAACGTTCCAGGATAAACAACGTGGGCCTTTTTGCCGCAAAACTGGTTGCCGAACAAATCACCGATCCGGAGGAATCCAACAATCGTCTCCTGAAAATGGCAAAAATGCTCCCCAAGTCCTATTTTATAGAATTTTACATCGGGCGCAACATGCTGGCCCTTTACAGATACGAAGAGGCGCTTCATCACTTTGAACAGGCATTGAAATGCGGCCCCGGGGAAGAGGACCTTCCATATGTCTACTCTTACATGGGAACCTGCCTGAAGGACATGGAACGTTACAGTGATGCCATTGACGTGCTGCTTAAGGGGACGGATCTGGATGATGAAAGGCCGGATATTCACAATCTCCTGGGCTTCTGCCATTTCAAGCTCAAAGAGCATGAAACCGCGATTACACATTTTAAACGGACCGTGGAATTAAACCCGTCTTCGGCCATGGATTATGCGAATCTCGGCATAAATTATCAGAGAATCGGGAAAAATGAACAGGCTGCCGGGTATTTTGAACTGGCCCTTACCCTTGACCCGTCAATTACCTTTGCAAGGGATAACCTGGCTGAAATCCTGGCGCAGCAAATGCAGCCGGGGACAGAATGATTTTCGCAAAAGACGCGAAAAAAATTCAGTCCCCTTTGTAACAACAAATTTACAAAGGAATAATCATAATCATGTGGAAATCCAAGGAAGTTTACTATATTTCAGACAGTACAGCCATACTGGTTAAAAATCTGGGACATTCACTGATCTGCCAGTTTCCTGAAATCAACTTTGTTGAGGAAAAAATTCCATTTATTAATTCCGTTAAGGCCGCCCGAAAGACGCTCGCCTATATTCTGAAACGTTCCGGAGGCAGACAACCGATAGTCTTTGTCAGCATCATGAACGAAAAGGTGCGAAACATATTCAAAAATTCGGAAATTGAATTCTTTGATGCCTACAGTCATTTCCTGACACAGTTGGAAAACTGCCTGGAAGCCACGGCCCTGAGAGTTGCGGGACATTTCCGAACCTCAACAGACGTAGACCTGGCCAGAAGAGCGGAAAATATCAACTTCAGCCTGGAACATGACGACGGCGCCAGGCTGGACGACTATCCCGAGGCAGACGTAATCCTGCTCGGAATCTCACGCACCGGCAAAACCCCCATATGCGTCTACCTGGCCACCCAGATGAACCTGAAAGCCGCCAATTTTCCGCTTACAGACAAATATCTGACTGAATTCAGGCTTCCGGACCAGATAGTGCAGGCCAAACATAAGGCCTTGGGGCTTACCACGACACCGGAATTGTTAAGCAATATACGCGACCGCCGGCTGCCGGGCAGCAATTACGCCCGTCGATCCACATGCCTTGGGGAAATAGACAGGGCATCCGAAATCTACAAAAAATACAAAATCCCCATTATCTCCTCGGCCGGAAAATCAATTGAAGAGATGGCCACCCAGGTCTCTCAGGAATTGAAACTTTCCAAAAATACAAAATTACGCCCAAGGATGTAAGGGCTCGCTTACCTGCACGCGATCAGTGGTTCTAGCTATTTTCCGGCATCAAGCCGAATATTTACCTGTAAACGATTACAACTCATTAATAAG
>JAIWHJ010000381.1:0-2981 GCA_048629695.1 Promethearchaeota archaeon | reverse complement strand
GGTATTTAATTGAAATCGATGATGTGAAAATATGATGTTATTTAACCGACGAGCAACGCAGCCATGCGGGATGGATCGGCGCATGAAAATGTGAAGTTATTTTTGAGCGAGCCCTAAGGTGGGAGCATGGGAAAGGGATTGGATCTATTGTACATTTTCGCAAAACCGGGGTTATTTTTAATTTTGGCAATAGGCTTTTTATTTTTGATAGTAAAGCCGTTTTTGCGGATGCTGGCCGAAAGCGGCGCCTTGACCAAAAAAATTGATATGCCGGAAAAATCAAAGGATGATCTTGTTAAGGAAGTAGCTGAGGGAAAGGATGAGGATTTCAAAGTGCAAGGGATAATGAGCGATAGGGACAAGATTACAAGGCTTGCTGAAAGCAGCCCTGACAAGGCCGGCGATGTTGTTAAAAAATGGATAAGGAAACAGGATTAGGAATAACTACTTTTACGAAAATATTTTCTAAGATACTAATTGTTTAGCTGTTGGATTTTTCCATGGCTCTCCTTAACATTGAAACTTCCCTGAAACGTGCCTTGAACATGCTTGAGAAGGGTTCGGCGCCCGCAGGGATCGAAATTTTATCATATAAGCGTAACAGGGGAGTTGTGGTCTTAAAACTTGATGACGGTCGATTCCTGGTTCGTGAACGTGGTTACAATAACGAGGAGTTTCATTCGAATCACTCTGATCTGGCAAAGTACTTAAAATCCATTCTGAAAAGGGAATTTCCTCGCAGCCGTAAACTACGCCTTTACCGATTGGCAGGCCCTGAAGAGATAAATCGGGCCCGTAAAAAATTGTAACATCAACAGTTTTCAACTCCAACCCAGATAAAATGGAATTCTTTAAAGGTACTAAAAAATTGGTCATAATACATGAGAGAATAATATGACTTTTGATCTGAAAAATCTTGATTTGTTGCCTGCCTGTGACCGACTGCATAAGCTTGCAAAGAGCCCCTATGAACTTAACAGGCCGGGATCATTGGGAAGAGATCGGCTTTTGTCGTTTATCTGCCGCGGCGCGGGTTTTGATATCCTTTACGGCACTCAACAGGTAAACGAAAGTGTGATGGATGCGTTACAGGAACTGGCGGATGAGAGCAGTGTTGTGGATCAGTTTATGCTTATGAAGCAGGGCGAAGTCATGAATATTATCCATGGGTTTGACTGCGAGAACAGAAAAGTATTGCACACTGCCGCCAGGGATGTATTTAATGAGAGTCCGTGCAATGCGGATGCCTCGGGTCAGGCCAAAAACGAATTGGCAAAACTAAAGGGTTTTATTAAGGATCTGGAAGAGGGGAAGATTACAAATTCCGATGGAGAGGTGTTTACCAATATGATTCATCTGGGAATTGGCGGGTCCGATCTGGGACCCCGCGCAATATACCTTGCCCTTGCGGCTTTCCGGCGACCGGAGAGGCGTGTTTATTTTATTTCTAATGTGGACCCTGACGATGCCGCTGCTGTCCTGAAAGACCTTGATCTGAGAAAAACATTGGTCAATGTTGTGTCCAAGAGCGGCACAACACTTGAGACCCTTACGAACGAAGAATTGGTTCGTGCCGCATATGTTAAGGCCGGCCTGGATCCATGCCGTCATTTTCTGGCTGTTACCGGCCAGGGGAGTCCCATGGACAATCCTGAAAAATATCTACGTTCATTTTACATGTTTGATTACATAGGAGGACGTTACAGTTCCACGTCAATGGTCGGTGGTGTAATGATCGGGTTTGCCCTTGGGTATGACGGTTTCATGGAACTGCTGCAAGGGGCCGATGATATGGATAAGCTTGCGGAAGAGAAGAATATCCGAAATAATCCGCCGCTGATTCTGGCCCTTTTAGGTATCTGGAACCATAATTTTTTAGGCTATGAGACTTTGGCGGTCTTGCCTTACAGTCAGGCCCTGGTCAGGTTTGTCGCCCATCTGCAGCAATGCGATATGGAGAGTAACGGCAAATCATGCAACAGGCGGGGCAGGGCCGTGGAATATCAGACCGGTCCAATTGTCTGGGGCGAGCCCGGCACGAACGGGCAGCATGCCTTTTACCAGCTCATTCACCAGGGCACCGCCATTGTGCCTGTGGAATTTATAGGGTTTCGGAAAAGCCAGTATGATGAAGACATCCTTGTCAAGGGAACCACTTCCCAGGAAAAACTCAACGCCAATCTTCTGGCCCAGTCGCTGGCCCTGGCTGCCGGTCGGGAAAGCGACAACCCTAATCAGCGCTTTTCCGGGAACCGTCCCAGCACTGTGATTATGGCTGACAGGCTTACACCGTACTGTATGGGCGCGCTTCTTGCCATGTATGAGGCAAAGATCGTATTTCAGGGATTTATTTGGAATATCAATTCGTTTGACCAGGAAGGCGTGCAACTCGGCAAGGTCCTGGCCAACCGGCTCCTCGACCATTATTCCGGCCGCAGGCTGGATGAAAAATACAGCGGCGAGAGTGAAGACAGTGCGGGTTGGTCTTTACTCGAAGCAGCCGGTATGCTATGAAGCGCTGACAAATATTTACCTATGAAGAGAGATATCGTTAACCACTCAACAAGGTCTCTGAAAGAAGGGTAAAAAGGGACTAAAAAATGAGTTTTGGTTTTAATGAGTATTAATAAGGCAGTGTGATGATCAAAAAAATAATTGCGGTTTTATTAACTGGTGTATTTGTTCTTATGGCGGCAACGGAAAGAGCTTCAGCATTCATTCAGCAGGATCTTGACAGACTGCTTGATTCGAATGAATGCAGGGATTGTGATCTGTCCGGTTCCAACCTTATGAATGCCGATCTTACGGGCGCGGATCTTGAAGGAGCAAATTTTGAAGGCGCTAACCTTGCCGGGGCAAAATTAATGCTGGCTGATCTGGCCGGGGCGAGTTTTAAAAACGCCAATCTTGAAGACACGATCTTCTCCGGTTCGGATCTGCACATGGTTGATTTCAGCGGGGCAAATCTAAAGGGCGCCAAG
>JAIWHJ010000380.1:0-2984 GCA_048629695.1 Promethearchaeota archaeon | reverse complement strand
CGGCTCACTATATAAGTAATATGTGAGACGGACTGATCACGTTCAGATGGAGGGCCTGTGAACGATTACTCGGGTGACAGCCTGAAATGGACAAATCATCTGAAAAAAAAAATATTCCAAAGCCTGAAAAAATAACTCCCATGATGCGCCAGTATCTGGAGATTAAGGAACAGCACCAGGATGCTATTTTGTTCTACAGGCTGGGTGATTTTTATGAAATGTTCTTTGACGATGCCGTGACCGCATCCCGCGTTCTGGGGATCACCCTGACATCACGAAATAAAAAGAACGATAAAAACAGTATCCCTTTGTGCGGGGTGCCGTATCATGCAGCCTCGTCCTACCTGGCCAAGCTGGTCAACAATGGTTTCAGGGTCGCTGTCTGCGAACAGATGGAAGATCCGGCCAATGCCAAGGGAGTTGTGAAAAGAGAGGTTGTCAGGGTCGTGACACCCGGCCTTGTAATCGAAGAGCAGATCTTAGACGACAAGTCAAACCGCTATATTGCCTCGGTAATCCGGCAAAAAAACGGCAGAAACCGTTCCGCCCGGGGAACCGGATCAAAGTCCCGTCCTTTGTGGGGACTGAGCCTGATAGATATCTCAACAGGCGAATTCATGATCGCGGAATGTGATGATATCGACTCTTTGCTGGATGAACTGGGCAGGATGACCCCATCTGAAATCCTGATCAACGAAGACGCAACAGAGGATGACTACGACAAACTTCTTTCAAGCCTTTCCGCTCTGTTTCCTGATCTCTGCATCACAAAACGGCCTGCCGGCTCATTTGATATGGATTTGGCAAAGGAAGCCCTGCTTGACCATTTCAAGGTCGCAAACCTGGCCGGTTTCGGATGTGACCGGATGGCGGCGGGAATACCTGCCGCCGGCAGCCTGCTTACCTATATCATCGAGACACAGAAAAGTAATCTTGCCCACATCGAACGAATCAGGCCTCTTGATCTTGCTGACTTCCTGCTTCTCGATGATTCGTCACGCCGCAATCTTGAACTCACCCAGACCATAATCGGGGCAAACCGGGAAGGATCACTCCTTGCAACCCTGGATTGCACATCCACGCCCATGGGCGCAAGATTGCTTAAAAAATCCCTGCTGTTTCCCTTAAAAGACGTGGACCTGATAAACAGGCGCCTGGGCGCGGTGGAACAATTATTCTCCGACCAGGTTATTGTCAGTATTGCGGGCCGGGAGTTACCGCTCCGGGAAGGACTTCGCAGCGTCCTTTCCCTGGTCTATGACATCGAAAGACTGAACAGCCGGGTTGTGCTTGGAAAAGGAAACGGCAGGGATCTCATAGCTCTCAAGGCGTCGCTTGAACAACTGCCGTTCCTGAAAGGGATGCTGATCTCATGCAGCGACGACCTGCTCAAAGAGATAGGCGCTGATCTTGATGTACTTAGTGATATCCGTGACCTGCTTGAAAAAAGCATCAGGGAAGATGCTCCGATCACTCTCCGCGACGGCAGACTCATAAAACAAGGTTACAATTCAGAGCTTGACGAAATCGTCTCAATCCTCAAACACGGCAAAGACCTTATCTTAAATCTTGAAACCAGGGAGCGTGAACGATCAAAAATAGGCAACCTGAAAGTAGGGTTCAACAAGGTGTTCGGCTATTACCTGGAAGTGAGCAGGGCCCGGCTGGACAAGGTGCCGGACTACTTTATCAGAAAACAGACCCTGGTCAATGCGGAACGTTTCATCACGCCTGAATTAAAGGAATTTGAAAGCAAGGTGGTCGGGGCGGAAGAAAAACGGCTGGAACTCGAATATCGTCTATTTTGCGAAATCAGGGCCAAAACGGCTGAACAGAGTTCCAGGATACTCAAAGCCGCATCGGATATTGCCGTGATCGATTTCCTGGCTGGTCTTGGTGAAGCTGCAAGGCGGTATAATTACGTTCGGCCGCATGTGAATAATGATAACGAGATCAAAATCCGGGAAGGAAGACATCCTGTTATCGAACTGTCGCTGCCCAAAGGCCGTTTTGTTCCAAATGACATCCATCTGGACCAGACGAACAATGAAGTCCTTATTATCACAGGACCCAATATGGCCGGAAAATCGACCGTGCTCCGCCAGACCGCCCTCATCGTCCTGATGGCCCAGATGGGGAGTTTTGTGCCTGCAAAACAGGCCGAGATCGGAATCGTGGACAGGATATTTACGCGCGTCGGGGCCATGGACGATCTCAGAAAAGCCCAGTCCACCTTTATGGTGGAGATGAACGAAACAGCGAACATACTAAATAACGCAACTGACCGGAGTCTTGTAATCCTTGACGAAATCGGCCGTGGAACCAGTACGTTTGACGGACTTGCCATTGCCTGGGCAGTGGTTGAGGACCTTGTGAACAAAAACGGGAAAGGCGTCAAGACCATCTTTGCAACCCACTACCATGAGATTACCGAACTTGCGCGCACCAGTGACCGGATAAAAAATTACAACATCGCGGTCCGGGAATGGAATGACTCGATAATATTTCTTTACAAACTGTTGCCGGGCGGCACGAACCGGAGTTACGGCATCCAGGTGGCGGCCCTTGCAGGCGTTCCGCATCATGTTGTTGTAAGGGCAGGGGAAATCCTTCACAACATTGAAAAGGGTGAATTCAACATCCGCGGACAGCCGCGCATAGCCGCCTCCATGATTGCCGAACATCCTTCCCGGCCTACCCAGCTCGAACTGTTCAGCGCACCGGAGGACCCTGTCAGAGAACGGATCGATAAACTGCGTCCCGACAAAATGACGCCCCTGGATGCGCTCAATACTCTATACGAACTGAAACAGATGGTTCAGCCGGGGACAGAATGATTTGGCATCTTCATTATGTGAAACGGAAGTGGGACTTTAGTCCCGCCTTTTGTGGGATGCAGTGGCTGTGTGGGACTAAAGTTCCACTTCCGACAAATATAACAAAATAGCATTTTATTTTTTGCCGAGCCCTATAACGAATTTTGG
>JAIWHJ010000379.1:0-2987 GCA_048629695.1 Promethearchaeota archaeon | reverse complement strand
CGGTCAAAATTATTTGATCCTTTGCCTGAACCAACGTATCAGCTTGTCCTTTGTAATATTGAACATATCCTTACTTGATCAGGGTGAGAAAGTTAGAAAAAAGAAGTTCAAACTGTTGCGCTACCTTGATTTTGTGCTTGTAAGCTGCTGCAAGCATAGCTTTTGGATCGATTTTAATATCCGGAAGCGAGGCCGACCATTCAGCATCCTTGTCCAGCCAAAGCCTCACATCTTCCGGGTCTGCGGCATGATTATCAAACTGTATCCCTAGAATATGCGGATGGCATGTAACGGAAATGGCTTCCACCAGGCAATCGACCGAGGTGGCGAGTATCGTTATATTGCGTGGCAGAGGTTCCTGTACGGCCTGGCTATGCCACTTGAAAAACGGCATACTTTTTGGCTGGCCGGCAAATGCCGGGTGCTCCCGGCCGTCATGGGTAAGATGACCGGTGATAAATCCGACGCTGGTACGGAAATTCGGCCCAACTTTGGCCCCCAGTGCATCTGCCAGAAGCTGATGTCCCAGGCAGATGCCGAGATAAGGCCGGTTGTCGGCTATGGATTGACGAATGGCGCGTTTTTCGTTGACAAGAAAAGGATACTCTTTTTCCTGGTCAACATTCGGGCCGCCGCCCAACACCAACAAACCGTCATAGTTGGACAAATCAGGAATCGGCTGTTGCCAGACCTTGATGATTTCCAGACCGGCATTCTGCTTCCTGGCCGTGTCAAGCAGCAATTTCCCCGGGCTTTCCCATGGGGTATGCTGAAAAACAAGAAACTGTTTCGCCATTACTGTTGTCCTTTTTTTGAGCGAGCCCTTAGACTTTCACCTTCAGCCTATCCACCTGAGTACTTATGGTGAACGTTTATAGGAATGTGAGAATAAATTCAGCATCATTCAACAATGTAGGGCGCGTTTTACGCATATTTTCAATTTCAGCAAATTACCATGTGATCGATTTAAACCAACCAGTCGTCCCCACGAATCTTGTCAATGGTGCATGGAATGCACCCTACCGGGCTGTTAAGCTGTTTAGCTCAACGGCTTAACAGCTCAACGGCTTAACAGCTAACAGCTCAATAGCTCGCCCAAAGGGCGTTAGGCGGCTCTATTTGGTTATTTGAAAATCATTATAGGCATGGCCGCCATGCTCTACGACATCAACACCAAGCAACTCATCTTCTTCCGAGATCCTCAGCCCGATGGTAGCCTTGATCAGCTTGAAAAGGATAAATGCCGTTCCAAAGGCCCAGACAAAGGCCGCGCCGATTCCAATAAGCTGCACACTGATTATCTTGGTGGTGACGCCCCCGATATTGAAAAGTCCGGCTGCTAAAGTGCCCCAGGCTCCGCAGACACCGTGTGCGGAAATGGCGCCGACAGGATCATCGATTTTAATTCGATCGAAAAAGAGAACCGACAAAACAACCAATACCCCGGCAACGAGGCCGATAATCACGGAGCTTGTAGGGCTGACATTGGCGCAACCCGCAGTGATGCCCACCAGGCCTGCCAGGGCGCCGTTTAAGCTCATACTGATCTCAGGTTTTTTAAAGAGCGCCCAAGAGGTAAACATGGCGGCAACAGCGGCAGCGGCGGCAGCCAGGTTGGTATTGACAAAAATCATGGCAATATCGGTATTGCCGGCAGTGGTGGAGCCGGGGTTGAAGCCGAACCAACCCAGCCAGAGGATAAAAATGCCTAGAGCGGCCAAAGGGATGTTGTGGCCGGGAATGGCGTGTATTTTACCGTCCTGATCATATTTTCCTTTTCTGGGGCCAAGCACAATAGCGCCGGCCAGCGCGGCCCAGCCGCCCACGGAATGGACTACCGTGGAACCGGCAAAGTCGATAAATCCAAGCCCTTCCAGCCATCCGTTACCGTTAAAGAGACTACCCCAGGCCCAGGAACCGAAAATGGGGTAAATAAAGGCGCAGAGAACAGCGCTGTATATCAGATAACCGGTGAATTTCGTTCTTTCCGCCATGGCGCCGGACACAATGGTGACCGCAGTGGCTGCAAACACACACTGGAACATCCAGAAGGCCAATACCCAGGGATCACCCCCGATCTTAAAATCACTTAAGAAAAAACCGGTCGTGCCGAACCAGCCGGTGGTGGTGGCTCCGAACATGATCCCGAAACCAATGGCCCAGAAAAAGATGGAGCCCATGGAAAAATCCATCAGGTTTTTCATCAAGATATTGATTGCGCTTTTAGCCCTGGTAAAGCCGGCTTCCACCATGGCAAAACCGGCCTGCATGAAAAATACCAAAGCCGCGGCTATCAATGTCCATACATAATCAAGATTGGTCTGCACACCCTTAACCGCCTCGGCATTTGTTAAAACAGTCGGGACCGCTTCCTCTCCAGCCAACGAGACCGCGGGCAAAGCCAACAGTAGCGATATAATTAATAATTTTCGCATCTCATTTCTCCTTGCTTATTTTTTTTGACTAAAAACTAAATTGCCTCATTGCCCTGTTCGCCGGTTCGAATCCGGTAGACCATTTCCACAGGTAAGACAAAAATTTTACCATCCCCGATTTTTCCGGTCTTGACGCTGGTCATAATGGCTTCGATTACCTGGTCAAGCACCTCTTCCATGACCACGATTTCCACCTTTACTTTGGGGATAAAGTCCACTACATATTCAGCCCCACGATAGATCTCCGTGTGTCCTTTCTGTCTGCCGAACCCCTTGACCTCGGTAACCGTCATTCCTTGGACGTTAATCTCAAAAAGAGCCTTTTTAAGTTCGTCTAATTTGAAGGGTTTGATAATTGCTTCGATTTTTTTCATGTCACGCCTCCTTTACGCGTTGTTTTTTTAAGTATATATCTCAAGAAATGTGCCAGACATGAAAAATAATTTGTACAAGCAAGTAATATATTGTTTTTGTTAGAATTATTTTTTTGTTATTCGGTCGCAATCCATATCATTCGCAATTTAATATTTTAACAATTTTGTGTATGTTTAT
>JAIWHJ010000378.1:0-2989 GCA_048629695.1 Promethearchaeota archaeon | reverse complement strand
GTGCGTGATCAGGGCAATCAGCTATAGCCCGCCTATGCTGGTTGCCCTGATCGCGCGCAGATGCAGTGCCTGTGGACGTTTACCTTAGTTTGAGTGTGGCAATGGCTGCAAGCCCAAGCACAATTGAAATTATCCAGAAACGAACAACCACCTTTGGTTCTGCCCATCCCTTTTTTTCAAAGTGGTGATGGAACGGGGCCATCAGAAAAATCCTCTTCCCTCCGCTTATCTTAAAAAATCCGACCTGCAGTATCACGGACATGGCCTCCATGACAAAAATTCCACCCACAATGGCAAGCAGAATCTCCTGTTTTGTGATGATTGCCACTATTCCAAGGGCCGCGCCCAGGGAAAGGGAACCCACATCTCCCATAAAAATCTGGGCAGGAAACGTGTTAAACCAGAGAAATCCCAGGCTGCTTCCTACAAGCGCCCCGCAGAAAACCGCCACCTCGCCGGCGCCCTGAACAAAAGGGATCTGAAGATAGGAGGCAAGCACTGCGTGACCCGCGAGATAAGAAAACACAAGATACACGCTGCCTGAAACCACTGTTGGTCCGATTGCAAGTCCGTCCAACCCGTCTGTCAGATTTACAGCATTTGATGATCCCACTACCACCAGTACGGCGAAAAAAATATAGAACCGCCCAAGATCCAGATCCAGGCCTTTAAAAAAAGGTACTATCAGATGACTGTCAAAGTCCTGGTGACTAAAAAGGAGTAAACCGGCCAATGTTGCGCCAAGTATCTGGAGAAGAAATTTTTCCTTGGCGCTTAAGCCCTTGCTGTTCTTTTTTTTGATCTTTTTGTAATCATCAATCACGCCCACAAACCCGAACCATAGAGTCATGCCCAGGATTATCCAGACATAGCGGTTGGTCAAATCGACCCAGAGCAGGGTTGAAAAGGTGACTGCCGCCAGGATGAAAACCCCTCCCATGGTCGGGACCCCCTCTTTACTGAGATGGGTCTCGGGACCATCGTCTCTGACCACCTGCCTGATCTGGAAACGCTTTAGGAATCTGATAAAGGCGGGCCCTAGAAACATAACAATGACAAATGCCGTGATGATCGCGCCAATGCTCCGAAAAGTGATGTAGCGGAAGACATTGAATCCTCCGAATACTGAATGAAGCGGATATAGAAGGTGATAAAGCATGTCAGTGTTTGTTTAAGCGTAAATATTCGGCAACACTCCACAGGAAGGCGATCAGGCTGCCCAGCATACCTAAGTATAGCTGATCAGCCTGCTCACCTCCCTGTGAAGCGTTGCCAAACATTTACAGTTTGGTAGTTTTAGCTATTTTCCGGTGTCAAGCCGAACATTTACGTTTAAGCCTTGTTTTTCAACTCTGAAATAATTGTTTCCATTCGTATGCCGCGAGAACCCTTTACCAGGATCCAGTCACCAGGCAAGAGTTCACCCTTATCTTCCAGTTTGTGAAGATAATTGGACAACTCCCCTTTTGAAGCAAAATTTTTTGCCCGTTTCCGGGCCATGCCGGAATCAATTGCGCCTTGGACCACTGCCTGTCCAAAATCGCCTACTGTCAACAGGTAATCAATTTTATGACCGACCACGGATTCACCTATCAAACGATGTGCGGATTCGGCTTGATCGCCCAGTTCCAGCATGTCTCCCAGGATTGCCGCGGTTTTTTGTCCATGCCCCAGGGTTTTAAGGGTTTCTATAGCCGCTTCCATGGATGCGGGGTTTGCATTGTAACAGTCGTCTAAAAGCTTCAGCCCGCCTGGAAGATCCTTAACCTGCTGACGTTTGTCAAAAGGTTTAAACAGGGATAGACCTTCACTGATTTCATGAATGTTCATGCCCACGCCTACGGCCATTGCCGCTGCAGCGAGGCAGTTCATGACATTGTGTCTGCCGAGACCTTTTGTTTTCACCCTGGTTTTTTTCCCGTGGATATGAAGCGTGAAGGCCATTCCTTTTTCGCCCAGGCTGTGCAGATGGGTTGCCCTCACATCCGCCTTCCTGTTCCGGCCGAATGTAATTTTTTCCTGACCGCATGATCGGGCAAGGGAGCGAATCATCTTGTCATCGATATTAACCACAAGTATTCCCCAAGATTTACTTCCTTGAAACAGTTCGCCCTTGGCTTTCGCAACTCCCTTGATATCACCCAATCCTGTCAGATGGGCGTCCTGGACATTCACAATACACGAGACATCGGGTTCAGCGATCCGGGTCAGCCTGGCAATCTCTCCGGGTCGATTCATGCCCATTTCAAGAACGGCAAAGTCATGACAATAACTCACAGAGAGAAGAGAGAGAGGCAGTCCGACCAGATTATTAAAATTACCCATGGTCTTGAGTACCCGGTTTTTCCGGCCGAGTATTGCCGCAGCCATCTCCTTAACCGTGGTTTTTCCGGAACTGCCGGTTACTCCCAGAACCTTGAGCGCATGCATCTGAGAACGGCGATACCCGGCAAGGTCGCCAAGCGCCTTTAAGGTGTCTTCCACGAGCACGACCGGGACAGAGCCGGGGATCTCCTGCATCTTTGAGACTATCAGACCCGCTGCACCCTTTTTCAGGGCCTCATGCACAAAAATATGGCCGTCAAAACGATCACCTGTCAAGGCCAGAAACAAATCGCCGGGCTCAACTTTCCGGCTGTCTGTTGAGATGCTTCTGAAAACCGTTTTAAGGCTGCCGGACAGGACGCGTCCTCCTGTGGCAAGCAGTATCTGCGAAAGATCCCATGCCGGGTTTTGAAATGTTGCAAAGCCGTAACCAAAACCGGATGTGATTCGGCTCCTGATCCTACCTTCATTCGTGTGACTTCTTACTGATCCTGCAAGCTCCATTCTCCTTACTCCTTGCCGGTTGTTAATTATCAGTTATCAGTGTTCAGTTATCAGTTGTCAGCACAAAAACTGGAAGTTAAAAATACTGACAACTGATAACTGAACACTGATAACTAAATTTTTGTGATATATCAGCGCGTTAGTTTACATGACTAAAAAT
>JAIWHJ010000377.1:0-2993 GCA_048629695.1 Promethearchaeota archaeon | reverse complement strand
GCCGGGCTGATCGCACCCCAAGGGCACTTCCGTTGGGCGCGTGCAGGTAAGCGAGCCTGCGAGACTCCGGATGGGGCGCCTGTGGACGATTACTCGGCGGTAAGTTCGTTGAATACAGACTCTAAGGTTCTCACTTCCCTTTTCAGTTCGCAGAGCAGCCAGTCGTTTTCCCTGGCTAGCCGGTATATCGCGGGACAGAGATCCTGGTTGGAATCCCCATGAACCCTGTAACTCACGCGGCCGTTGGTGCGGCCCGTGATTTCCGCCATTTTGACCCCTGAAAGCGCGGAAAGGCTCTTTAATGCCTGATCCTCTTTTCCGACCGATTCTTCCAGGGTAAGGAGTGCATCCGCTGTTGATGCCAGTTCGGACAGTCCGGCGTCTGCCTTTACCTTGCCGCGAGTGATAATAATTGCCCTGTCACATGCCGCCTCCACCTCGGAAAGGATATGGGTTGAGATAAGAACAGTGCTGTTTTGGGCAAGTTTTTTGATCAGGTGGCGCACCTCCACAATCTGGGTCGGATCCAGGCCGTTTGTCGGCTCGTCCAGAATCAGCAGGCCCGGTTTATGGAGAATGGCCTGGGCCAGTCCGACGCGCTGGCGATAGCCTTTGCTGAGAGTGGAGATGGTCCGGTTCAGCCTGGTCTCCAACCCGACCGCGTGCACGGCCTCGGATAGACTTTTTTTTAGCTTATTCTTTGGAATCCTGCGAAGATCCGCGATCATCTTAAGATGAGACTGAACACTAAGCTCCGGATAAAGCGGCGCATTTTCAGGGAGATAACCGATCATCTCCTGAACCCTGACCATGTTTTCCAGTACATCGAAGCCGCCTACCAGCGCCGTGCCTGATGCGGGATGGAGATAGCCGGTCAGGATCTTCATCAGCGTGGTCTTCCCGGCGCCGTTGGGTCCGAGAAGCCCTACGATTTCTCCCGGCTTGATTGAAAACGATACTTTGCAAAGCGCATCAATATCGCCATAAGACTTGGAAAGCTCATTAACTTCTATCATTATCACTGCCAAGGAATCTGATTTTTAAGCCGTTTATTAAGTGGTCGATTGCAAACAAATCAACCAACCCTCGACGCCCTTTCCAGGATCATGTAAGTCCGGTCGACCATTGTTCTGGGCTCGACCATCAGGCCTGCCTGGATAAGCGCATTATCATAAATCTGTTCGACAATGTCTTTGGCAAAAAGTTCGTCTTTTTCCTTTAACGCGGAAAGATTTTTGATAAGGGGATGCTTTGTATTTATCTCCAGGTTCTTGTTGCCGAAATTCTGGAGATCCTGGTTTGTGGCCCGCATGATCCTTTCCATACTGCTGGTCATGAATTGATCAGGGTTCACGATAATTGCCGGACTGTTGACCAGCCGTTTTGATTCAAGGACATCCTTGACCTTGTCTGCCAACGCCCCTTTTATCCATTCGACCAGTTTCTCGGTTGCCTTGGCGTCAAGGGGCTGCTCTTCCGATGCCTCGGCCTTGTCGGCCTTTTCTTCCTTTTCGTCCGGAAGATGAAGATCAGCGCGGTCTGCGGACACCAGTTTTTTGCCGTCAAACTCACCTAAGTGACTGAAAACAAAGTCGTCAATCGGCTCTGTTGTAAAAATGATCTCAATGTCGCGTTTTTTAAAGGTCTCAATATAGGGTCCTGACTCAATGGCCTCCCTGCTCGGGCCGTTGATGTAATAAATATCCTTCTGATCCTCTTGCATTCGCTCGATATATTCGGAAAGAGAAACAAGCTTGCCTTTTTCCGCTTTCGAGGACTCAAAGCGCATGAGCTTTGCAATATTATCACGGTGGTCAAAGTCCGTGGTCGCGCCCTCTTTTAAAAACATACCAAAATTCCACCAGAAGTCATCATAGGCTTCAGGATCAGCCTTGGCCTGCTCTCCCAGGAATTTTAAAAATCGCTTTGTCACGACTTTTTTGATTTTTGCAACCAGGGCATTGTCCTGCAATGCCTGGCGTGAAATATTTAAAGGCAGATCCTCGCTGTCTATAACGCCTTTTACAAACCTGAGCCATTCCGGCAGAATTGTCTCACTGTGCTGCTCGATGAGTACCTTCTGGCAGTATAGATTCACACCGGGCTGGACCCTGCCGAACCCCATTCTTTCAAAATTTTCCTGGGGCACAAAGAGAAGGGCATTTATGGAAAGCGGCGCATCCGCTGAAAAATGGAGCCGGAAACCGGGATCATCAACCGCATTGCCGATGAATTTGTAGAATTCGTTATATTCTTCTTCCTTGATCTCGTTTTTATTCCGGGTCCATACGGCCTGGACCGTGTTTACCTTTTCGCCCCCGACTTTGATTGGAAAAGGAACGAAATTGGAGTACTGTTTGATGATCCTCTTGATCGTTTCCTCGTTTGCATAATCATGGGCATCATCTTTAAGTTCGAGGATCATCTTGGTCCCGCGGTGCAGTCCGGGACAGGCGGAGATCGTATAACCGCCCTCCCCGTCCGAAGACCACTCATGGCCTTCATCATCCATCCGAAAAGAACGTGACTGAACAATAACGCGTTTTGCCGCCATAAAGGCCGAATAAAAACCTACCCCGAACTCGCCTATAAGGCTCACATCTTTTTTTGCAGCCTCGGTTAGATTCTGTATAAATGAATTTGATCCGGAATGGGCGATCGTGCCGAGATCGGCCGCCAACTCCTCCCTGGTCATACCGATCCCGGAGTCGGTGATGGTCAGCGTATGGTCTTTATCATTAACGCTGATGTTGATTTCAAGGGGCGCTTCCTTATCAAAGACCTCATTTTCCAACAGGCTCTGGTGACGGTACTTTTCAAGGGCATCCGCCCCGTTTGATATCAACTCTCGCAGGAAAATATCCCGTTCCGTGTAAAGAGAGTTGATAACAATATTAAGAAGTTTTTTGACCTCGGTCTGGAATTCCCTGCTCTCGGTCTTGGATTCGGTATTACTATCAGCCATTTTTTTCCTCATTTTTATGTCACATGAA
>JAIWHJ010000376.1:2124-3000 GCA_048629695.1 Promethearchaeota archaeon | reverse complement strand
AAAAGTTGATGGAATAGCAAGCTATTTTGATACTTTTGGGATTTGAGATCGGACAAAGGCGGCCTGAAGCTGTGATGGATAGTTGGGGGAAGTTGTTTCGTCCCCGTTCCTAAGGTAATCCGGATTTAAAAAAAATGGGAGGGGCTTTTTATGATGGAATAAATTATGCGCAAAAATTTCATTGTGAGTGCTATAATTCTCTTCATTTTTGGCCTTGTATGGGCTATATATTGCTGGTTATCATAGAAATTTAATGATTAGGAGAAATTATCATGCCTTATGTAAATATTCGTGTTGCCGGCAAGCTTGGCATACAACAAAAAAAAGAAATCTGCGAGGGCGTGACAGACGTCATTTCCAGGGTTGCCGGAAAGCCTAAAGATTCGATTCTCATCTTTATAGATGAAGTGAAGCGGGAAAATATTGCCAAAGGTGGTGTATTGCTTGAAAAACCATCCTAACCCCATATAGATAAATATGTCAGACTTGGAACAAATAAAAGAAAGCCTTCGGGATCTCAGGAATAATCTCAATTTTCATTCTCATCGATATTACGTCCTTGATGATCCGGTGATCTCCGACCAGGAGTATGACCGACTTTTTCAGGAACTGCTGAATATAGAGGCCCGTTATCCTGATCTGGTCACGCCTGACTCTCCAAGTCAGAGGGTCGGAGGCGCTTTGTTGTCGAAATTTCAAAGCGTGGAGCATACTTATCCTATGCTCAGCCTTGAAAACGCCTTTTCTGATTCCGATCTGCTTGATTTTGAGGAACGGATAAGGCGTTTTCTAAAAATTTTCACGCCCATTTTCTATGTGGCTGAACCAAAACTGGACGGCCTTGCTGTGGAAATCGTTTACGAGCATGGCATTATG
>JAIWHJ010000376.1:0-2114 GCA_048629695.1 Promethearchaeota archaeon | reverse complement strand
ACTGCGTTATTTTGCCGTCCCAGACAAGCATGGCATTATGGTAACAGGCTCGACCAGGGGAGACGGGCGTGTTGGGGAGAATATCACGAATAATTTAAAAACGGTCTCAGCAATTCCTTTAAAACTTTTTTCTTCCGGAGATTGGCCGGTCCCGGAAAAACTTGAGGTAAGAGGCGAGGTCTTTATTGATTTTAAAGGATTTAAAAAGCTTAATGAGCAGCGCCTTGCTGACGGAGAGAATCTATTTGCAAACCCCAGGAATGCCGCTGCGGGTTCGCTCCGTCAGCTTGATTCCAAAATCACAGCCCAAAGACCGCTTGACTTTTTTGCCTACGGAGTCGGTGATCCATCTTCTCTTCCCTGCCGGAACCAGGATGAACTCTTGAAATATCTCGGAACCTTGGGGGTTAAGATCAATCCTATGACTACATTGTGTAACGACATGAACCAGGTGGTCGCCCATTTTAACCGATTAAGTAATGTTCGTGGCGACCTGACGTATGATATTGACGGGATGGTAGTAAAGGTTAATTCATTTGAACTGCAGACACGGCTCGGGAGCAAGGCCAGGAGCCCCAGGTGGGCGATCGCCGGGAAGTTCCCGGCATCTCAAACTACCACCCGTCTTTTAAGCGTAGAATTCGGAGTGGGTCGGACCGGTGCTGTAACACCCGTGGCAATTCTTGAACCGGTCGGCATCGGCGGGGTCACTGTAAGCCGTGCAACACTTCATAACGAGGACGAAATTAAGCGAAAGGATTTACGTATCGGTGATATGGTCCTGGTTCAGAGGGCCGGTGACGTAATCCCTGAGGTCGTGAAACCTATGATCGATCTCAGAAAAGGAAATGAACAGCCTGTCCGCATGCCGGACCATTGTCCTGAATGTGGTCATGAACTTGTACGACCGGCTGACGAGGCCGTGATCCGGTGTCCCAATTCCCTTTGTCCGGCCCAGAGGCTGCAGTCTCTTATTCATTATACAGGCAAGGCGGGTATGGATATCGAGGGACTCGGGAAAAAGGTCATGGAACAACTGGTCTCGGAAGGACTTATTAATGACATCCCCGATATTTACGAGATTAAGCCGTCTGACCTTATAGGACTTGAAGGGTGGGCCGAGAAATCGGCAGACAATGCTGTTCAGGCTATTAAGAGCAGCAGGAAAACCAATCCGGCCAAGTTCATTGCCGCCCTTGGAATCCGTTATGTGGGTGAAGTAACATCCCAATTGCTTGAAGATCATTTTGTCACTCTGGACAATTTGATGAACGCAAGCGAGTCGGATTTCCATGAAATTGAAGGGATCGGGGAACAGGTGGCGGGAAGCCTGAGCAAGTACTTTAATGACCCGTCTGTTCGGGAGATGCTGGAACGGGTGATGGCATTGGGCATGGAAATTATCCCCCGGTCTCCGGCAGCGGAACGGCTTCCCCTGGCAGGCCATGTCTTTCTTTTTACAGGATCGCTTAAGATTTCCAGGAGCGAGGCAAAGGCACGTGTAAAAAAATCAGGTGGTCATGTGGCCTCATCGGTCAGCAAAAAAGTCACTCATGTAGTTTGTGGACAAAAACCCGGATCAAAAGCAAAAAAGGCTCAGGAAATGGGCCTGAAAATTCTTTCCGAGGAAGAATTTGAACTGGTTTTGTCGGGCTGAATGATTATATTGACGCCTGGTGGATTAAAAAAATCACAAGGTGAAATTGTCATGGCATCAAGACGGGTACACATTATAGTTGAGGGCCGCGTGCAGGGAGTGTTTTTCAGAGATTATACCCGGGAGGAGGCTCAAAAGCTCGGCCTGACGGGCTGGGTGCGGAATCAGCGGGACGGGACGGTTGAAGCCGTGGTTGAGGGCGATGCGGCCAGGATTGAACAAATGATTCAGTGGTTTGACATAGGTTCCCCAATGTCTGCCGTAACCAGGGTGACCGTCACTGAAGAGAAGTCTGTGGGCGAAAACGCTGCCTTTGAAATACATTATTATTGACAATACCTGCGCCAATTTCCATTTTAGTACCTTAGAAAATATTTTCTGCGCGTTTTTGGCAGGAAATATTTTCGTGAAAGTACTTATACCCCTCAGGGGGTACTGAAAATAGTCCAGGACCTTT
>JAIWHJ010000375.1:0-3009 GCA_048629695.1 Promethearchaeota archaeon | reverse complement strand
TGACACCGGATCACCAGAGGACTTCCCTCTACAAGATGAACTTATCCCCGCACATCTTGTTCCTTCCCCGCCGGACAGTATTGAACCTGATTTATGGAACATGATAGACGGCAAAACCTGCCTGCGAGATATGAGAATAACGGATAAGGATGATGAGCAAAAGATATTATTTTCACATATTACTGATCTATTAAGGGCCAGAGCCATCACCTTCTGTCCTGTGAAAGATTACATACGGAGGAATCTGCTAAACAGGGGGTGTCTCTGAAGGGTTACGTCGTATACCCTACTATTTCCTCACATCCACAAAAGGGTTAAACTTTACTTGTCACTTCCTGACCATCTGGAAAAACTGCATGTTTATTCCAAGATAAAACATGGGATGCACCCGGGGGCCTTTGATGATCCTGTGATAAATGGAACTGAGAGAAAAGGTATACTTCCACAAGGATTTCAACCCGTCTTCAAGTTCCAAGACGCTCATGCCCCGGGGCTTAAATACACAGTAGAGGGTGTCGTATTTTTCCCAGTCGCGGACGGTGAGGCGCCCTTCCTCTTCCATTTTGTTATACATACTGGTGCCGGGATATGGGGTGCGGATGAAGGTCAACGACCAATCGAGTTGATTCTCAATGGAAAAATCAAACACCCTGCTGTTGTTTGTAGCTTTATTGGCCATCGCAGTCGGGATCAGCGGCTGCTACAGCCGTTCAATGCGGATCGAACAAAACGCTGCCTTTTTTCAATCTCTGCCCGAATCACACCAGGAGATTATCAAAGCCGGGAGAATCACCCTCGGATTTACCCCGGAGGAAGTCTATCTCGCCTGGGGCAGTCCGTATGACAAAATCATCAGTGAGACTAGCCAGGGAGTGCGAGTGACTTGGATATACACCCGCACCCATACCACCACATTTTACAAGACAACACGAATATACAACCCGAAACGGAAAAGATGGGAATATGAGGAGGAGCCTCATCGGCGCCATCGTGAATATGTGGCACGGGAGGTGTCGTTTGTTAACGGTCAGGTAGAGGACTGGACGATCTACGAGAAAGGATTTCCTTATTATCGTTAAGGCATTTATGCCCCTTGTATGGTCTTTTTATTAAAGAAACAATACAAATAAGAGAACGACAAGCAACTGAAAAATAATTTCTAAATAGAGGTAAGAAAAGGTAAGATCAAAGGTGTCACTGTGAAGGCCGAACTTTATTGTCGGATGAACCTCTGAACCTCATGAACCCTCATCTTTTTTTCTTTTTCCAGTTTCGGCTGATGATGAGCACTGTGAGGTACATTATTCCGGCAATTGCAATAATCGTCGGTCCGCTGGACAGGTTATACGTATAGCTCAATGCAAGGCCGCTCCAGGTAAAGGCCATGCAGAAAAGGACTGCCAGGATCATCATCTGCCAGAGTCGTCTGGCAAAATGTCCGGCCACTGCCGCCGGGAGTGTGAGGAGCGCTATTACCATGACAATCCCGACCATGCGTACGAGTAATACTACTGTCAGGGCAGTGAGGCACAAAAGGAGAATAAAGAAAGGGCCTACCGGGATTCCGCGTAGTTTGGCAAATTCGTCATCAAAGCAGACTGCAAGGAGTGTATTATAAAAGTAGATGGAAAGTGCGAGGATAACCACATCCAGAACAGCTACCATCCAGACATCTCTCTGGGTCAGGAGGAGAATATCTCCGAACAGGTAGCTTGATATGTCAAAATAGCCGGGTGTCAGATCCACAAAGAGGAGTCCCGCAGCCATGCCGACTGCCCACAGGGCGCCGATTACCGTGTCTTCCCTTTGCGCCGAATAAAGGCTTACCATTCCGATAATTACGGCTGCAAGGATCGCGGATGCAACAGCCCCGTAAATCGGGTCAAACCATTTGAGACCCACAACGGTTTGAAGATAAAGACCCGCCCCGATCCCTCCGAACACACAGTGGGCGATTGCTCCGGCAAGATAGCTGATCCGCCGCGTTACAACATATGTTCCGATTATGCCGAATGCCAGGCTTGCAAGAGCTCCCACATAGAGAGCAAGGCGCAGGAACTCGTTATCCGGGTCGGAAAGGGCATTTATGAACTCAAACATGACGGTGCCCTTTTTCGCTGCACCGGTGGTCATGTCTTACCATGCGGAAATCGCCGCCATAGATATCCTTGATAATTGCACCGTTAATCTCGCTTGTGGGATGCACAACAACCTTTCGGTTTACGCAGATCACGCTTTTCACGACCTGGGACACAAAACCAACATCATGAGAGACCATAAGTATGGTCATTCGCTGATTAAGTTCCGTAAGAATCTCAAAAAATGCCTCTTCAATCTCAGAATCAACATTTGAAGTCGGTTCGTCAAGCAAAAGCAGTTCAGGTTCGCTGCACAGGGCTCTCGCAATCAGAACACGCTGCCTCTGTCCGCCGGAAAGTTCGCTGAATATACGATTTGCCGCACCGGACATCTCGACCTCTGAAAGGGCTGTCCCCGCGGCCTCCCGGTCTTTTTTAGAATAACGGCCTCCAAGGCTGAGGCCCAGCCTTCCCATGAGAACAACATCCATGACGGTCACGGGAAAATACATGTCTAGATTCGTGTGTTGCGGCATGTAGCCGATACGGAACCTCGATTTTGCCGGTGTGCTGCCGAGAATAAGTATCTCGCCTGAATCAGGTTTATAAAGCCCCAGAAGGAGTTTCAAAAGTGTGGTTTTGCCGCCTCCGTTGGGGCCCACTATTGAGGCAAATTCGCCGCGCTTAATCGTCAGGTTCACGTTTTCAAGCACAGGCCTTTCGGAAAAGGCAAATGAAACGTTTTTCAAGTCTGCGGCATGTTCCACGGCAGCGGATATCCTTTTGAACGTAACGCCCTTCGGGCGAGCTATTGAGCTGTTGATGGCTCGGCGAAAAATAAAATGCTATTCTGTTATATTTGTCGGAAGTTGGACTTTAGTCCAACACAGCCACTGCATCCCTCAAAAGGCGGGACTAACGTCCCACTTCC
>JAIWHJ010000374.1:0-3022 GCA_048629695.1 Promethearchaeota archaeon | reverse complement strand
CGCCCAGGGAAAGCCCATCACGTCCATGATCGAAAGGACGGCAAGGTTGAGAGGAATGCGCCATCAAACTTGCGAAACCGGCCAGCACAAATCTGCTCAATATATCTATACCAATCACAGCGACAATTTTTGCATCACCACTGATAAGCCTGTGTACCCCTTGAATTACAGCTATTGTCCCGGATGCACAGGCAGCGCTGATTGTGCTTACAGGGCCTTTAAGGCCAAGTTCTCTCGCTACATAACTAGCTGTATCACAAGGTTGGCCTGGCCTGGGACCGGCTGACCCGGCAAGGAATTCGTCCGGAGCGCCTTTTGTGATGGCCAGAATGAGGGTGGTGTCATCCAAAATCAAGGGGCTGTCAGCAAGAAGCAATTTTATCAAAGCTTGAAGGCGTTTTGCTGTTCCCAGCTCTCCTTCAAGCCTCTCTATTAACCCTACCGGCCATTTGCCAAAGAAACCGTCTGATTTAAGACAGGCAAGGGCAGAGCGTCCTTCCATCAGTCCGCTCCACGTCTCGTCTAAATTACCAAGAGAAGTTATCGCTTTGGTGGCCACAACAGCTACAGATTTCATTCCAGCTTGCCATCTTTCCACTTTTGCCGGAAATCCTCAATCCAGGCAGTCGGCATGAGTAAAACAAGTCCCTTCATATCTGTCAGGAGCTGAACCGTATACCCAGTAGCCATCAGACGTCCATCCTGGCCTGTAATATGATATTCAAAGTTCAGCCTCATGGCATCACACCAGTGTAGCGTGGTCTTAATATTCATTATCTCATCAAAGCGTAACGAAGCTTTATAGTCGATGTGCATTTTCACAATAGGAGCTGCCAGCCCTTCATCCTTGAACTTCATGTAACGCAGGCCATACCTGTCTCCAAATGCCACGCGACCATCTTCCAGATAACTCACATACCGGCCGTGCCATACCATCCCCAATGGATCTATTTCTTCAAACCTGACCCTGCGGGGAATAGTGACTGTAAGAGGCCGTGGGGCATCAGGCTCTTGAGGAAAGTAGCAACGTTGGAATTTCATGTCTTCTCCATTTAGAACTCACGAATCAACGGTTCAGATTTTCGGTGAACCCTGAACCTTTGAACCCCTGAACCCCTGACCGGTCACTCTGTATTTTCACAAAAATCTATTCTACCCGTGGCTACGGTCTCATTTTCATGGGAGATGCTGAATATGGCTCTCCATGTCATTTGGGATTTTTTCAAATTCACATTTATTGATATCTGTTCCTTTGGCTGGATAAAGCCTCGGAATTTGATTCGTCCCGTAGCAGTGGGCACAAGTTGTCGGTTCAGGGCCTTAATGGCCAATGAACGGACTGCCGCCATTTGTATGATGCCCGGAAGTATTGGTTGATCTGGAAAGTGGCCCTGAAAGCAGGGGAAATCAGGCTGAAAGACAAACGTGCCATTCACGGATATGTCTTCACCTCTATCTACTGTGTATTCAGTTAGAGATTCCAACAAAGCCTGTTCTATTGAATCAGTATTGAGTTTTTTCATCAATTTAGACAATATACTCCTCACCAATTACCGAAGGGTCGTAAAGATCCGGAAAGTAATAGGGAAGAACACCAATCGGCAGCCCGATTGTTAACGGCGCACGGTGGCTTTGTGACTGCAAAAGACCGTTCTCGATCAGCGCGCTGACGATTCGGCGTGCACTGCGCTCGCTCATGTTCAAGATCTCAACAGCCATGCCTCTTGGTATGGCACCCCGCATAAATACGGCCCTGAGTACTTTTGCCGCCTCAATCCGCAAAGGTTTTTTATCATGTTTGGCCCGCGTTTCCACATACCAGTCGATCCGGCTTTCGATTTGGTCAAGCCGCAGCAAGTCTTCCATGAAGCGTATTTGATCCAGACAGATTTCAAAGAAAAACTCGCAGAAATCCGCCAGCAGGTCATCATCAAAATAGTGAACGTCATTTTGTTCATCAGGAGAATCAGTAGCCCACAGCTCAAACATATACCGCTTTTTATTTCTTGATAAACCTCGTGACAAAGACCACAGATTGCTTTTGTTAACGCCTATCCTGGCGAGATACAGCCCTGAAAAAAGGCGGACAACCCGACCGTTTCCGTCCCGGAAGGGATGCAGCCAGGTCAGCCGGTGATGACTTGCCGCCATCGCGATTAAACGTTCGTCACCATGAAACTGATCCGGGGCATAGCTTTGGGCAAAGGCTTTGAGCAATGCCGGCAAATCCTGATGGTACGGCCCATGAAGTGACCGGCCATCCACGGAGACATTGACATCCCGGATTTGGCCAGGATTGACCGGCGCTTTGGAAAATCCTTTGGGGGTGTGTGTGAAAAGATGTTCTTCCGGTAAGTTGGCATAGAACGCAGCATGAATTTCAGACAAAAACTTCTGGCTGCAGATATTGAGCTTTTGCGGCGCATTCACAAATTCCATAAACCGTTTTTCGGTTTCTACATGGGCGGCACACAGTTCCTGCGCATATTTTTTCTCCGGATCCTGAGAAAATTTATTTTTTAAGGCCATATTGATGTCTGGGATAGTTGTTTTATGGCCTTCAATAAGATTGCTGTAGTAGCTGTTGATGAGCCGGAGCTCGTCACCGAGCACAATGGCGGTCTCCCTGGCCACCTTACTCTCCAGCCCCGCAGAGGCTGCTATGATTTCCTGCGCCATATCCTTCAGGGGGCCTATATTGCCTTTTTCAGGCAGAAGAGGTGTTAGATAATAAGCAGGATCTTTGCTTTTTTTGGCCGGTTCATTGGCCAGTTTGTTATTTTCCATAATACGCTATTAATTAACACTATTTTTCTATTATAGCAATTAATATTTTAGCTGTTTTGATAAATATTGGCCGGTTCATTAAAAAAATCTTCAAAGTCCCCCTTTGGGTGTATCACCCTATGCAGTTGCCAAATTCCTTAGTCGAATGATAGACAAAAGTCCATTTAGTCCAGGACGTCCCCCAAATTACACGGCTATGGTAGTATTTACCCATAGCTGAGAAAAGACGATCCCA
>JAIWHJ010000373.1:0-3031 GCA_048629695.1 Promethearchaeota archaeon | reverse complement strand
GCCGGATCGTGATGGAGAAGGGCTCACCGGCCACGGGCGTCCGCTGGACCGGTAAGTTCCCCAAGACCGACTACGAACTCACCCTGGAGGGGATGCGAGTAGACGGTATCGACTTCTTCGCCAGCATCACCTTTCCCACCGCGGGCGGACCGCTCACGCTGGTCGTCGGCGGCTGGGGCGGCGGGCCCGGGTACGCGCGGTCGGCTCTTCGCGGCGGGATCTCGCCGGGCTTCCGCCCCGACTTGGGTTTCCGGCTTGTCTTGCCCCCAGGTCAGTAGCAGGCCGGAGGCCCAGGTCAGGTGTGCTTCGCATGGAATGGAGCCCGGAGGTTATGGCAACCGTTGTTCAGGTTGCGGTAACCGGAGGTGCGGAATGGAGTGCGAAGCACTCGCGCTGGAATTTAAAAATGCATTGAATAAACATGACCCTTCAATATAAATTTTTCGCAATACCAGCCAAAAACTATTCTCAGCAAGGGTTCTGAATATAAACCGTGAGAAATTTCGAGGACGTCCCCAAAATCCAAGAAAGATATGTAGAGGTAGTTTCCAGTTATTAGTTCCCAGTTTCCAGAAAAGCCATTCTCTCCCATCTTACTGGTTGACAAACTGTATGCAAAAATGATATTTGTCAACCAGAGGAGGTGCCATTATGATTAATGAATTTGGACAAAGATTACGATCGGCCCGGAAGATGGTGGGTGTGAGCATGGAGCAGCTTGCCCGTGCGTCCGGTTCTCTAGTCAGCAAGCAGGCAATAAGCAAATACGAGAAAGGGCGGATCAACCCAAGCAGTGAGGTGCTGCTTGCCCTGGCAAAGGCGCTTGATGTGAAGGCGGATTATTTTTTCCGCTCTTCAAAGCTTAAGATCTCCGGCTTGGCCTTTCGCAAAAAATCAAAGCTCAGCCGTAAGGAAGAGGACCGCATCAGGTACCAGACTCTGGACTTCCTTCAGAAGTATCTTGAACTTGAGGAAATTCTCAATCTTCCTCATACCTTCAGCAAACCAGTATCCAAGCGGAAAATAAGCAGCCCGGAGGATATTGAACAGGCAGCAGCCGAAATCCGGCAAAACTGGAACCTGGGCGAAGCGCCCATCCAGCAGCTCACCGAGCTTTTGGAGGACAAAGGTTTCAAGATCCTGGAAGTGAAAGCAAGTTCCGATTTTGTCGGGCTTTCAGGCTATGCCGAGGGGATGGATATTCCGGTGATCGCCGTCTTCAAGGAGGGAGACTGTGTTCGCAAACGATTCACCCTTGCCCATGAGCTGGCCCATCTCCTGCTGGATTTTTCTGAATGTGAAGAGACCAACCATGAGAAATTATGCCACGCCTTTTCCGGCTCTCTGCTCTTGCCGGAAAAGGTTATCCGGGAAGAATTCGGGGGGAAACGAAAAAAAATTACCGAATGGGAGCTGAAAAAACTCAAAGGCATTTACGGCATTTCCATGCAGGCCATCATGGCCCGAGCCCTCACCCTTGGGCTCATTTCAGAGCATACCTTTAAAATGTTCCGAATTTATGTCAGTAAACATGGCTGGCGCAAAAAGGAGCCGGGAAAATATTCAGGCATGGAAAAGGCCAACCGGTTCAAGCAGCTCGTGCTCCACGCCGCGGCCGAGCAGATTATCAGCTACAGCAAGGCTGCGGAACTTCTCAACCAATCGCTTGCCGATTTTGAGCAGGAGGTTCACATCGTTTCATGATCTTTCTGGTCAACGACGCAAATATCCTGATTGATCTCCTGAAAATCGACCTGCTTGATTCCTTTTTCCAATTGGAATACGATTTTCAGGTGACAGATATGGCATTCGCTGAAATCCAGGAAGAAAACGCTGCAGATCTCTCTACCTTTCTTGAAAACGGACTCTTGACCCGGCAGGGATTTGCCTTTGAGGAACTGTTGCAGATTCAGTTCCTTGAAGTTGAAAATCCAGCTCTTTCCATCGCAGACTGCTCCTGCCTGTATCTCTCAAAAAAAGTTTCCGCAACCTTGCTCACCGGGGACGCCGCCTTACGCCGGATTGCCGAACAAAACAATATTGCAGTGCACGGCATCCTCTGGGTACTGGATGAAATTGTTGCCGGAGGCTTAATTTCCGAAAAAGAGGCGAAGGATAAACTGATTCTGCTCATGGGGCTGAATTTAAGGCTCCCAGCCAACGAATGTCGTAAAAGACTTAAATATTGGAATAAAGGCACATAAAAAAAACAGGGTTGGTTCTAACTTCGGCCATTTCAGTAATCGTAGTGGCCGAAGTCTAAAACCAACCCCAAAATTACATGGGTTCCATTATTCTCTTTTTTTGAAGGAATATTACTATTCCGTAAAAAAGGATACCCAAAGGGAAAAACGCATATTTTACATCAGGGGTGAAGTTCAGGAGTGAAGCAACTGCTCCCGGATGAAAAAGAATAAAGGCTGCAGCCAGAAAGAAAGGTATTTCATAGAGCTTGTTTTTGGTTAAGCACCATCCTTGAGCCGCACACTCAAACGCGGACATGCCTATCAGGGCCATTGTAAATATGAGCATAGCATGGGGCAGGCTGTTAATGTTGTGCAAGATCAGCTCAGGGTTGAACACAAACATAAATGCTATTACAGACGTCCTTATATCGTACAAAAAACCCTGGATGCCGGTCGGGACAGGGTCGGAGCCGGCAATGGCGGATGCAGCGTAGGCTGCGAGCCCCACAGGTGGAGTGTCATCGGCAAGAATACCGAAATAAAAACAGAACAGATGGGCAGCCATAATCGGTATGGCAAAGTCATAGAGACTGCCGACTTCGACAATAATCGGCGCGGTCAACGAGGCCATGACAATATATGTGGCAGTTGTCGGCAGTCCCATGCCAAGAAGCAGACTTGCCAAGGCGGTAATGACAAGCAAAAGGAATATATTGCCCATTGCCAGGTTTTCGACAATCATGGTAATCATACCGCCGATTCCCATATTGACCACCCCGACAATAATCCCTGCGGCTGCACAAGCCAAGGCAACGGACATCATGTTCTTTGAGCCTTGGATTAAA
>JAIWHJ010000372.1:0-3034 GCA_048629695.1 Promethearchaeota archaeon | reverse complement strand
GGATGTGGGCAAGGGAACCGGGTTGGGGTTAAGCATTGTATATGACATAATAACCAAAAAACACAAAGGCGATATCAACGTTAAAAGCGAACCGGGCAAAGGCACGACTTTTACCGTAAAATTACCGGCCGGGTAATGTGCTCACCCCAGATATCCTTCTTTTTTCAAATACAACATAATCTCTTGAACGGCCTCGTAGGGAGTAATGGTTGATGTGTCAACGGTTACTTCCGGGTTTACAGGAATTTCATAGGGATCATCAATCCCTGTGAACCCTTTAAGGATGCCGGCCCTGGCCTTTGCATACAGACCTTTTCTGTCCCGCATCTCACAGACTTCAAGCGGCGTGGACACATACACCTCGACATAGCCGCCGTAACCGGAGATGAGGCGCCTGTTGTGAAGCCGCGCGTCTGCGATGGCCGCAATTGGAGCGCAGATGGCAATACCGCGGTTTTTTACTATCTCGCTTGCCACGAATCCTATCCTGGTGATGTTCAGTTCCCTGTGATTCCTTGAAAATCCAAGTTCACTGGACAGATTACTCCTTACAATGTCGCCGTCAAGCAGTGTAACCGGTCGTTCGCCTATCTGCATGAAACGGCTCATCATCACCTTGGCCAGAGTGGATTTGCCTGAACCGGAAAGACCGGTTAAAAAGATTGAAAATCCTCGTTTAGATCTCGGAGGATATGCCTTTCTCAGAACTTCAACTACTTCAGGAGGAGAATACCAGGCCGGGATGTCAAGATCGGCGTCAAGCCTTCTCTTAAGCTCCACCGCGGACAGTTCCTGAAATGTATGACTTTCCTCATCCTTGCACTCGTCAAGAGGAAGGTACTGGGCCCTTGCGGGGAGATAGACCATTTTTTTCAGCTCAACCATTGTGACGCCGGTTGATTCTTCGTGCTCTGCAACATACTGCTGGGCCGCGTTATAGGGATAAAACCGCTTTTCGTCGGAAAATGCATGCGGGTCCGCATGATCTTCTGCAACCATGAAATGGGAGCAGCCGTAATTTTTCCGGATAATCGCGTGCCACAGGGCTTCTCTTGGTCCTGCCAGACGCATGGCCAATGGAAGAAGTGAAAGAACGACCGAATCAGGTGGATAGTTTTTTATGATCGCCTCGCAGCATCGAACTCTTGTGTAATGGTCAAGGTCACTCGGATGGGTCAGTCCTACGATCGGATTGAGAAAGATGTTGGCCCCGTGGTCCATGGCAGCTTTTAATGTCATCTCCTTGTGCGCATTATGAAAAGGACCATGTGTCTCAAAGGCGATAATTTTCCGCCAGCCGAGTTTTCTGAATAGATACCGGGTCTCATGCGGCGACATCCTGAGCATCTTGTAATCAAAATGGATCGGGTAGGCTGCGCCGATTATCTCTCCGCCTACATACCAGTCGCCTACCGAGTTAAAAAGACGCGCAACACCTGGATGATCAAGGCTGTCGGTCCCATATATTTGCAAAGCCTCCTTGGTCTTGTCAGGTTTCCAGACGTCTCTCACCGTCATGATGGCAAGCATGAATCCTTCCATGTCACGCAGCGCTATTTTCCGGCCTGTTTCAAGTTCCCGAGCCCTTTCTTCCGGCACATCGAGATAGATCGGGATCGGCCAGACCAGTCCGCTTGGCAGAGCAGCATCTTCCAGCACTGATTCATACTGCCGCCTTGTCATAAAGCCGCGTAATGGTGAGAATCCCCCATTCATTAATAGTTCAAGATCAAAAAGCTGACTGGAACCAAGATTTAAGGATGGGTAATCAATGGACTCTTTTTTCAGGTCATCTGCCTTGTCCCATGGGCAGAAGAGGTTAACGAGCTGTCCGCCGTGCGGCTCAATAAGATTTTCCATGGCTGTCAATTTCTCTGGTTTTAAGGGATGTGGAAATAAATAACTTACCCATCTCCCATCCCATCTTCAGGCCATCTTCGATCAAGTAACCACTTTTAAAATCCTCAACGTAGCCCGGCTATGCCTGCGGTTTTAAAAGTGGTTACTTGATCGAACCTGACCTGAATCTGAGCGCTATATGGGTAAGTTATTTATTCCCACATCCCTAACGCTGCTCAAGTTCCCCTTTAAGGAGTTTGTCTCGAATAATTTTTTTTATATCCAGTCCTTTCATTTTAAGACCTTCACGCCCGAAGAGCATATTTGCCTCAATCAGATACCATATTCCGTTACTTTGGATAAAATCAAGTCCAACCTCATTGAATCTGCATTTTTTCGCGTAATCTTCGGCCTTCAAGATCACCTCTTCAGGTATTTCCTCAAAATCGACGGCGCCTCCCTGAAACAGGTTGGTTCTGAAATTATCGGCCTGCGCTTTCAGCCAGTATGAAACAATAACCTGGTAATTGATCAATACAACCCTTAAATCACGTGTATGTGGGATGTATTCCTGAATATAGGCAATATTGGCGAGGTTAAGATAGTTATTAAGTTCATCCCTGGTTGTGACCAGAAATACTCCCCTGCCCTGTGCGGATCCTCTGGGAATTTTTGCAATAAAGGGAAAAGTGAAATCGTTTAAGATTTCACTCTTTTGCCTGCGGTAATATATCCTGGTGCGGGGGTGGGGAATTCCCAGCATATAAAAAAGCGTTGTCTGCTTGATTTTTTCGTCGGCATACAGATACCATTCCACATTGGGATAGATTTTTTTGCCCATTGTGGCAAACAACTGGGCGTAATTAAGCGTGGGATAGAGAATTATCCCGGAAGCGGATATAAGCTCCCTTTCTTTGGGTGAATAGTCTAAAAAGTTGGGTTTGACTCCCAGTGTAAGAACTTCAGGGATTCCCTTGAGTCGACTCCCAAAGGCAATGTAGGGATGAGAATTTTTAGTCATTGAGGATTAGACGAAAATTTTTGAAAAAGCGCTGCTGTAGCCCGGTCGGTTGTGCAATCGCTTGTTATGCCACATTATGACAGGGCAAACGCATGAAAGATGCAATAAAAACGATAGATTGTCAACCACGTTAAAGTAAAGTTCAGGCAAGCTGTATTTTTTGCCGCTTCCACA
>JAIWHJ010000371.1:0-3033 GCA_048629695.1 Promethearchaeota archaeon | reverse complement strand
CGTCACATATGAGCGCGGAGTTTTTCTGCCACAAAAAACAAGAAAATTACCACTAAGGCACTAAAATAATAATCGTTTACCAGGGGTAAAAAGAGATTGAAAACACTCTGCCATGAGGACATGATATGCTGGACACGATAGCCAGGAAATTCAAAAATGATTCCCCGGAAGCCATTTCGAGCATCATCGGCCTGGAAATGACCGTTAACGGCGACATCTCCTTTAAAGGAAAGATGAAGGTCGACGGTAAAATTATTGGAAACGTCAAGGGCGAACATCTGATCTTGAGCAACACGGGTGTAATCACCGGTGACGTTGATACTGACATATTCATCTGCCAGGGCAGAGTGGACGGGAACGTCAAGGTGAAAAAACTGACCGTGATGAAAAAAGGCGGCATCAACGGAAAACTGGAAGCAGTAGAACTTGAAGTGGAATTCGGCGCATCATTAAGCGGCGAAATCAAGGCCCGCACCCAGGACCTCCGCCTGATTCAGGGCCCACCTCAACAGCATGACCTGGAATTAAAAGACGTATCATCAGGGTAATCGTTTACAGGCGCCCCCTCTGAACGGTTACTCGTCAGGGCTGATTCAGGCTGCGCCTACTTCAGGTGACCGTTATAATTGAACGAACTGAGCCCCCTTTCCCGGTTTTTTCCTGTCAACTGCCCGGCAAGGGAGTCCAGATCTCTCCTTCCCAAACGCATACGGCAAAGATCCACAACACAATACCCAAGCCCCATGCCTGCAAGCTCCGAAAGCCGCGAAAGCAATGAAAAAGGCTTCCGCGGCAACGCCAAAGTAAGGTCCCTGCTTTTTTTAAGCACAAACTCCTCTTCCTTGGGACTCACAAAAATCCTGCCATACTGAAAATGGCCCCCAGCCAACCGGGCAGTAAAGAGGGGTATAGTCCCGTACACGGTAAGCCCTGCTTTGGCGCCTGTTGTGTGCATAAAAATATCCTTCAAATTCCCCTTATCCGTTTCAACCGCAACCTGACACATAGACACGCCCATCTCATCCAGGACGCGCAACGCCTGAGAATTAAGCGCATTCAGGGAATAATCCCCGATTATGACGCATTTTTGAGCACCCCTTGATTTTTGCTGTTTTCCGGAACCGTTGGAACGTTTTAAGGCACACTTCCTGGAAACCCTGCCGCTTCTTGCGTCCCTGTGCCCGAACCGGGCCTCTGGTTCAAAAAACTGCAACTGGCCGATATGGCCGATCTGCCATTTATCAAAACCGCTGTTTAAAAGACGGCTGATTGCATTCCTGTAAAAGGACTCGTCATTATCAAAAATCACAGGCGGCAGGGCCCAGATCATATTCCTCTCAAGATGCGCAACTTGTCGTCTCATCTTTAAAAACTGCGACCAGGTACTTTCATCAAGCGTGACCACGACCCGATCAGGCAGCACATCCATGTTCTGATATTTTTTAAGCGCAGCCAGATCATCAACCCTGAGCCACCACGAAACAGGCAGCCTGCCTCGACGTGTGCGCGATTTCGGCTTTCCTCCCCGCGGCCGGACCGTCGACCGTTGTCTTTGTCCACGCTTCCCAACCACCGCTCCGTCCTTAAACAGATTTTTTATAATCTGATCCACCCTTTCCCTGTTCGCAGGCACTTTAACCATTTTTCGATATCGGCCCGATTTCACGGAAACCTTTCTAACGTTACCAGCCCGCCGTTCCCGGGTATCAACCAGGTAAAGGCTGTCCCCGGAACCGGCTGAAACCGGCAGTTCCATGGAAACAGACACTCCCTTTCCAGCCTCATCCGCCTGTTTCCCGCCCAGGTTTAATTTTTTCAGAGTAAACGAATCACGTTCGCCGGACCTTTCCTGATGCAGACGCAGCCGGTCCCCAATCCGCACCGGTTCTTTTAATACCAGGCTTGCCAGCTTGCCTCGGCATTTACTGATCTTTCCCAGAAAAAGGCCGGTATTCCCGGAATGATGCGGAGAAATCGCATCACTCGGCTGCGGATTCAAAAAATAGCCTGTTGTTGTCTTTCTGCCCATTGCTTCGCGTAAAAGCTCACAGGCCGCTGCAAGCGCATCCTTATCATCCGGCCCTGCATCAAGGACCTTCCGGTATGCCTTGACCACGACGCCTACATAACGCGCACTCCGCATCCTGCCTTCGATCTTTAATGAAACAACCCCGGCATCACTAAGCTTTGGAATAAGTTCAATCCCCTGCAAATCATTCATGGAAAAGAAATAGCCGGAAGAGCGCCCCTTTCCCTTGCCCTGCCAGGTATATCGCCTGCGGCACGGCTGAACGCAACGGCCACGCAATCCACTTTTCCCGCCCAGGTAACTGCTGAACAGACACAACCCGGAAAAACCGAAACACAAGGCCCCATGCACAAAAACCTCGATATCCACAGAACTTGTGCGCGCAATCCGCCCGATCTCATCCAGGGTCAATTCACGTGCAAGCACAACCCGGTCAAATCCCATCTGCCCGAACTGCCTGACCGCCATAGAATTATGGGCCGCAAACAAGGTGCTCGCATGCATCCTTAAGCCTGGGAAATATTTCCTGATCAGGTAATAAATCCCCAAATCCTGGATAATAACTCCATCAACCCGCATCTCTTCCAACATTGCCAGAATTTCCACAACCCGTGGGATATCATCCTCCCGAACCAGGCTGTTCATGGCAGGAAACACCTTGACTCCAGCCTTCCCGGCATGAGCGACCATCCCCGCAACCTCAGCCATGGAAAAATGTTTGGTCAAAGCCCGCGCATTCAGATGCGGCACCCCGAAATAGACCGCGTCAGCCCCCTGCTCGATCGCAACCTCAAAGGCCTCAAGAGTCCCGGCCGGTGCCAGGAGTTCCATTTTATTTTTTGTAACTGTCATCAGTTATTGTTAAATAATGCTGATTATAAGGCTACCCACTTAAGGCGGGACAGTCCGTAAATTCAATTAGTTAGCAACTCCACAAATTTTGCTTGATTTTGGAATTGCAATAGAGCCAAAATGGCAGAAAATGTCCCGCTTTAAGTTGGTAG
>JAIWHJ010000370.1:0-3034 GCA_048629695.1 Promethearchaeota archaeon | reverse complement strand
ATGTCCTGACACCTCGTTCCCAGGCTCTGCCTGGGAACAGTGTTCAGTTACCAGTGTTCAGTTGTCAGTATTTTTAACTTCCTGTTTTTTGTGCTGATAACTGAACACTGACAACTGATAACTGACAACTGATAAAGGGTAAAATGAACGAGCATATTCTTATTGTCGAGGATGAGGAAGATATCCTTGAACTCGTGAGATTCAATCTCGAAAAGAAAGGCTATCATGTAAGCGTGGCAGCCACCGGAGAACTTGGCCTTGATGCCGCCCGCACCATGCTGCCCGAACTGATTATTCTGGACCTGATGCTGCCGGGCATCCATGGGCTTGAGGTCTGCAGGCTGTTAAAGGACGACCGGAAGACCCGGCATATCCCTATAATCATGCTGACCGCAAAAGGTGAGGATTCGGACATTGTCACAGGTCTGAACTTCGGCGCTGACGATTACATTACCAAGCCGTTCAGTCCCTGGATCATGGTGGCAAGGGTTCAGGCGGTTTTGCGCCGGAGTTTAAGGGAACCGGAAAATGCAGACGATCTTATAGTCAGAAATGAAATTATAATTCATACAGGCCGTCATGAAGTCCTGGTTCAGGACAAAAAAATACATCTGACTTCAACGGAATTCCGCATCCTGCATTTCCTGGCCAACCGGCCCGGATGGGTATTTACAAGGGATCAGATTGTGGCCGCGATCCATTCGGATGATTATTTTGTAACCTCACGTTCGGTTGATGTGCAGATCATGGGTCTGCGCAAAAAAATGGGACCGGCCGGGAAATATATCGAAACGGTCCGCGGCGTGGGATACAAGTTCAGGGACTGAAATTCATGCAAAAAAGGCGGCTTCTCCAGCAGCTTTATCTCCCCCAGTTATTGATAATATTAGTGGCCCTCCTGGCGGTCACGTTGTACGTTTCATTCACCTTGCGCAATTTTTATCTTGGCCAAACCTTGGGGGAAATCGAGGCCAGGGCTCAATTGGCGGCCGAACATATCAAGGCCCGGTTTTTCAATCTTCAATACGCTGAATTAAACACACTTTGCCGTAAAATCGGTGAAAAGTCCTCTACACGATTCACAGTAATCCTTAATTCCGGAAAAGTAGTGGGCGATTCCAATAAAGACCCGGAAAGGATGGAAAACCATGCAAATCGTCCGGAAGTGAAAGCCGCTTTTAACGGCAGGATCGGATCTTCTATCCATTTCAGCCCGACTTTGCAGAAAAACATGATTTATGTTGCGATTCCTCTTATACGTTCCGGAGAGACGGCGGGAGTCCTTCGCGCCTCAATACCCTCTGCATTATTCGACACGGCGCTTAAGTCCATATATATAAAAATTGCCGCCGGCAACATGGTCGTGGCAATCCTGACAGCTATCGTCATCTGGACGGTCTCGCGGCGCATCAGTCGGCCCATGGAAGAAATGAAACGAGGAATCGAGCGTTTTGCCGGAGGTAATTTCAGGCGTAAACTGGTTATCACCAACCCTGAATCAGTCTCTTTGGAAGTCTCGCTGCTTGCAGAAACCATAAATCATATGGCTGATCAATTAAATGAGCGTATACAAACCATAACCAGGCAGCACCATCAGCTCGAAGCCGTGTTTGCAGGCATGGTGGAATCGGTCTTTGCCGTTGATTCACACGAAAATGTGATCAGGATAAACCAGGCGGCGGCTGAACTGCTGGGCACGCACCAGGAAGATGTCCATGGCAGAAATATCCTGGAAGTTATCAGCAACCCGGACCTGCGGCAATTTATAAAAAGGACCCTGGTCAGTTCCGACCCGCTTGAGGAAGAATTTATCTTTAAAACCGATGACAACACACAAAAATCTCTTCAGGCGCATGGCGTACTGCTGCGAGATGACAGGAGACATGAGATCGGCGCATTGGTCGTGCTCAATGATGTGACACGCATGAGGCGGCTTGAAGAGGTGCGTCAGGATTTTGTCGCCAATGTATCCCATGAACTGAAAACCCCTATCACATCCATAAAGGGATATGTCGAGACCATTCTGGACCACACCGTTGATAACCCTGACGATACAAGACGGTTCCTTGAAATTGTCAGGAAACAGGCCGACCGCTTAAATGCTATTGTCGAGAATCTGCTTATGCTGTCACGCCTGGAAAAGGAAGACCAGGGTTATGAGATTTTGTTGATGTCATCAAAAATCAGGGATTCCCTGCGTGCGGCTATTGATATATGCAACGCGAAAGCCGCGGCAAATGATATCAGAGTCAATCTTGAATGCAGTGACACTTTAAAGGCCGAAATTAATCCGCCACTTCTGGAGCAGGCCGTCATCAACCTGGTAGTCAATGGTATCAAATACAGCAATAAAGGAAGTGAAATCCTGGTGAATGCCGAACCAAAAGACAATGAAATCGAGATAAAGGTGCAGGACCAGGGATGCGGGATAGCCGCCGAACATCTGCCCCGCCTGTTTGAACGATTCTACCGAAGCGACAAGGCCCGCAGCAGGCAGCTTGGCGGGACCGGCCTGGGACTCGCAATTGTAAAACACATTGTCAAACTCCATCACGGAAATGTGACAGTGGAAAGCACCCCCGGACAAGGCAGCGCCTTTACCATCCATTTGCCATCGTAAAAACGTAAATATTCGTCAGCACTCCACAGGAAGGCAATCAGGCTGCCCAGCCATACCAAAGTATCGAAGTCTGCGCTTATCTGCTGATCATCCGCCTGCTTACCTCCCTGTGAAGCGCCCCGCAGGAAGTGCCCTTGGGGTGCGCTGCCAAACATTTACAATTTGGTGGTTCCTGACTCTAACGTTTTCTATGTAGTGCTTACTCGTTAATTGTAACAGGCTGAATTTACACAAAAAAGATACGACAAGCGGCGGTAAACCCTGTGTCAGGGTAACTGGCCGACTCCCTTTCGCCAAGATGTCTTTTCGAGGCATCCTCTTGATAATTCGTAATAAAAAAGAGCGCAGATTTTATGCCAAAAGTAAGGCAAAAGGGATATTCTCTATCTATACATAGAAAACGTTAGTGTCAGC
>JAIWHJ010000369.1:0-3037 GCA_048629695.1 Promethearchaeota archaeon | reverse complement strand
GAGGCCGCCAAAGAGCCGGTTGTAGAAAATCCGGTTGTAGAAAATAAGGGAGGCCAAAATGAATAACTATAATGTAGTCGGAAAACGAATTCCCAAACTGGATGCAGCCCAAAAGGCCATGGGCAGGGCAGAGTATATCCAGGACATCAAACTGCCGGAAATGCTCTATGGAAAAATTCTTTACAGCAGATATGCCCATGCAAAAATTATTAAAATAGACACATCAAAAGCAAAGGCTTTGCCCGGGGTCCATGCGGTTCTCACAGGGGAAGATGTTCCTAAAAAGATGGTCATGGGATTTTACAAAGACAATCCCCCGATTAAAAAAGGCAAAGTATGCTCTTTCAGGGATGAGGTCGCTGCTGTGGCAGCCAAAACCCCTGAAATTGCAAAAAAAGCTTTGGACCTGATTAAAATTGAATATGAAGAGCTTGAAGGTGTTTTTGATCCTGAAAAAGCCATGGAAAAAGACAGCCCCCTGGTGCATGAATATCATAAATCAAATGTACTCAAACTGCCATGGAAACTTCATTACGGAGACGTGGAAAAGGCCCAAAAAGAAGCCGCCTTTGTGGTTGAAGACCGGTTTTCCACCACCTGGGTCACCCATTGCTGCATGGGGACGAGCGGTGCGGTTGCACTCTTTGATGCCTATGACAACCTGACCATATACTCCAACACGCAAATTCCTTCCCTGGCTCAAAAGGATTTCCTGGATGCCCTGAAAGCCATGGGCCTTGAAAACAAAAGGGCCAGGGTAATCAAACCCGTTATAGGTGGTGCGTTTGGCAGCAAGCTGGATACCTATGCGTACGAACATATTGCCATTCTTCTTGCACACAAGTGCAGGAAACCTGTTAAAATCACCTTTGACAGGGTCGAAGAATTCAAAGCAACTTCTACCCGGCAGCCTGCCATCATGCATATCAAACAGGGGTGTGACAAAGATGGAAAGCTGTTGTTCAGAGACATCAATATGGTCCTGGATAACGGAGCACATACCTCATGGGGAGCCACCACACCTTCCGTCATGATGATGCCCATCACCTCCCTTTACAGGGTAGAAAATGTAAGGTACAGTGCAAAGTGTGTCTATACAAATAATACGTATGCCCAGGCCATGAGGGGATACGGAAACCCCCAGGCTACATTTGCCATTGAAAGCAGTATGAACATGCTGGCTGAAAAGGCAGGCATTGACCCTATAGAGTTCCGCAGGATTAACCGTAATCATCCTGGAGATATAACACCTCAGAATTTCAAAATAACCACATGTGGCCTGGATCTGTGTCTGGATGCAGTTGAAAAGGAATTAAAAAAGAACGGTTCAAATGAACAGGGGGTTGGCATCGGTGTTGCCTCACTGATCCATGTCGGTGGCGGCGCCCGCATATATAAGTCTGACGGGTGTGGTGCCATTATAAAAATGGATGACTACGGCAAGGTGAATGTCTTCACCGGTGGTACGGACATGGGCCAGGGACTTGACAATATTACCGCCCAGATTGTGGCGGAAGAGCTGGGGCTTCTTGCTGAAGACATCAATGTCGTGCATACGGATACGGATGTCTGTCCATGGGACGTAGGCGCCCATGCCAGCCGCAGTACCTTTGTGGCCGGCAATGCAGCTCTCGGGGCTGCTAAAAAAATAAAAAAGAAACTTCTTAAATTCGGTTCGAAAATACTGGATGCTGCACCTGAGGATCTTGTTTTGAGAGACAGGCTCATATTTGTTCCGAACGATCCTGAAAAAAGCATGCCCATAGACAAGCTTTTAAGAAAAACCCATTTTTCACCCGGCGGAACCATGCTCATGGCTGATTGTTTTTATGATCCTGATAATGAGAACCTGGGCAAGGATTTCAAAGGAAATATGTCCATGACTTACACGTTTGGGGTTCATGGCGTAAAAGTCAAAGTGGATGAAGAAACAGGCAAGGTAGAGGTGCTTGAATATGTGGCTGCCCATGATGTAGGGCAGGCCATCAATCCTCTGCTCCTTGAAGGACAGGTCTATGGCGGTGTAGTCATGGGTCTTGGCTATGCTCTGACCGAAGAAGTGGTGCATAAAAACGGAGAAATCATGAATGCCAATTTCAGGGACTATAAACTTTTTACGGCCAAGGATGCCGTTAAGATCAAAGCGCCTGTTCTTGAAACTGCTGATAAGGACGGCCCTTTTGGTGCCAAGGGAATTGGAGAGCCCGGATGTGTTCCTACGGCTCCGGCCGTTGCAAATGCGATTTATGATGCTGTTGGTGTTAGAATTAAAGATCTTCCCATTACGCCTGAAAAAGTGCTGGCTGCTTTAAAGGAGAAAAAATAAGGAGAAAAAAGTGCGGTTACCAAGATTTGACTATTTAGGACCTGATAATCTTGAAGGGGCTCTTGACCTGCTTGACACCCACAGGGATGATGCAAAAATCCTTGCAGGGGGAACAGATCTTCTGGTCAGGATGAAAAAGGGGCTGTTAAAACCAAAATTTCTTATCAGCCTCAAAGCCTTGAACGAATTATCCTATATTAAAAAAGAAGATAATAATATTAAAATCGGTGCCGGAACATCCATTGCAGATATTATTGCTTCAGATCTCATCAAAAAAGAGGCCCATGCGCTGTTCCAGGCATGCGAAAAGATAGGAGCTATCACCATCCAGCATTACAGGGGAACCATTGGAGGTAATATCCTCCAGGACAACCGGTGCCATCACTACAACCAGTCGGATTTCCACCGGTCCGGACGTCAGCCCTGTCACAAGGACGGAGGGAAAATCTGTTATGCACGGGATGAAGCAGACCGGTGCAACTCAACCTGCCAGTCAGATGGTGCCACTGCCCTTATGGCCTTAGGCGCCAAAATCACCTTGGCAAGAAAAGGAGGGGAAAGGACTGTCGATCTTGTAGACTTTTACACCGCAGACGGCATCATGCCCTTCGCCATGGAATCCCATGAACTTCTCAAAGAAATCATTATCCCCATGCAGGGAGCCCAAAGTGCCTATAAGCGCCTTGCCTACAGATCTGCCATTGACTACCC
>JAIWHJ010000368.1:0-3037 GCA_048629695.1 Promethearchaeota archaeon | reverse complement strand
ATAAGCGCAGACTTCGATACATCGGTATGCTGGGCAGCCTGATCGCCTTCCTGTGGAGTGCTGCCAAACATTTACTTATGGGTAAAAGGCTGTGCTAGCGTACATAGGGGGGCACCTATGTACGGTTACGATTCTTTTGCGCGAACCATGGTTGATTATAAGCGGCTGCCTGCGCTGAAGATATGCGTGATGATCAGGGCTGCCGGCACCAAAATAAAAAAATTTTGTATCAGAGTCAAGACCGAAAGCATGAAAAATGAAAAGCATGAAACAAATTACATGGTTTTGCGATTTTTTGCAGCAGTATTAGCCCGATGGTGTTGCAAAGGAGGCGGAAATGGATTAATCTTAACCAATTTGTCAGGGATATTACCCCTGACTCCTGACCTCGATAATTTGCTAAATGGTTTTAATAAGAGAACAAATTGAAGAACTGGAGCGTCGGATTCTCTCTCCGTATGCCTGTTTGAGTGCTGAAACCAGGGGGAGGGTCAGGCACGAAGAGGAGTCTTCTATCCGCAGCGCATTTCAGCGCGACCGTGAGCGCATCGTTTATTCAAAGGCCTTTCGGCGGTTAAAGCACAAGACTCAAGTCTTTTTGTCGCCCACCGGAGATCATACCCGCACTCGTCTTACCCATACCCTGGAAGTCTCGGAAATTGCCCGCACTATTGCCAGGGCTCTGCGGCTTAACGAAGATCTGGTAGAGGCTGTTTCCCTTGGCCATGACATCGGCCATACTCCTTTCGGCCATGCCGGAGAGACAGTTTTAAATGAGCTTGCCCCTGGAGGATTTACTCATTACCGACAGAGTTTGAGGGTTGTCGATGTGCTTGAGCAAGGGGGGAGGGGGCTGAATTTGACTTATGAGGTCAGGGACGGCATTGCCAAACATTCCAAGGGGTACGGAGAAGTTATTCCGCCAGACAGCAAGGACCTGCCTGCAACGGCGGAGGGATGTGTTGTCCGATATGCCGACATCATCGCCTACCTGAGCCATGACCTTGATGACGCAATCAGGAGTGGTGTTATCCATAAAGAAGACGTTCCGTATGAATGCGTGAATGTCTTGGGAGATACTCATTCCAGTAGAAATTTGACCATGATACGTGGTGTGCTTTCAGGTACCGGCCCCGGTGACGGGCATCTCGTATTCGGCATGGACCCGGCAGTAGGGGATGCCATGCAGATACTCAGGGAGTTCCTGTATCATAATGTGTATCGGTCTTCCCTGGTTCATAATGAATTTGTCAAGGCGTCCAAGATGCTCAGGGAATTATTCCGGTATTGCATGGCTCACAAGGAATTTGTGGATGATGAGATGAAATCGTTTGCATGCAGTTCTTCGCCTGAGCGGCGTGTCTGCGATTTTATTGCCAGCATGACGGACCGTTATGCCCAGAATATGTATCAGCGGATATTCATGCCCAGTTCGCTTGGATGAAATGGGTATTTTTTTTATTGGTTCCGGGTTCAAAGGTTTATTTGATCGGAATTTTTTCCTATTCAACCCGGAACACGAACCCTGAACGTGGAACCCTTAATACTAAAGCAACCACAAAAATAATTATACTAGAGTACTAGTTTATACTGGAGAGTTACGATGACTGAAGAAGGAGTAAAATTTATTCCATATGAGGAGGCAAAAAAGATTATTGGCCGTGTGATGGAAGAAGAGCATATTCACGAACCCAACCGGCGGATTTTGACCGTCTATGATAAAAAAAATGACAAAGAACTCTGCTGGTTTGACGCAGAGGAGATTCTTGCAGAGGTGAAGGCCGGCAAAAAAGATTCCGGCAAAAAGAAGTGCGCTGAAGACGAGGCAACAAAGACGGCTGCCGTAGACTTGGTCATGCACAGGATCCCGGATTGGGTTTTAGAACAATCATAGGAGTTACAAATTAGTGCCTGAACGAAAGTAACCGTTCAGGTATTTAGGGGGATATTCTAAGTAAGTAACTATTAATTGATCGGATAGTTGATTACTTATTTAAGGATGTCCCCAAAATTCTAAAATTTACCCGCTCAATGTGAGTTAGAAGCTATAAATTCAAATAGCTGATAAGAAACAAATGTACATAAAGGAATTAGCGAGCGCTGTTATTGATGGAGTAGTATCAATTCCTTCCGATCTAGCATATGGGGTACGGAGAACATATGAAGATATCGCAGGCAGCAATACCGTAAAAGCGCAAAATAAAGCTGAACGTCAAAGAATTTGGCACGCGATAAACCAGGCTTTTGATTTTGGTTTATCTGAAGCAGGGCCAATAAGCAAAATGGTAAGAATTATATTGACGGATTTTTATGACTTGTTGCCTGATTCTGCAATAGAAACTATTGCTAAAAAAGCTGGGCTTGGAACAAGTTATATGACAGGCCGAGTGTCAATACAAGTTGCTCTTACAACATTGATTGTTCGAAAATTGGCAAAAGAAATTGTTCTGAAAGCCGCCGCAAAACGCGTTGCTAAGTTTGGTGTTGGTGCTGCGGCGTCTGCTTTATTGTTGCAGGGTTTTATGGAAAAAGCCTCCGAGGCCAGCAAACGGCTACAACGAACATATCCGAAAATACATAATTCCTTGAAGCAAAATGATTTAGATATGGCGTTCATATTGGTGGAAGAAAGTATGCAACCAATACTAAAAGCGGTCAAAATATATAACGAAAACACAGAGGAGTTCAATAGACTGCTTGAAGGTATAATCAATGAATCCTAAGAGAATATTTTCATTTATATTTGATAGCGTATATTTTTTGTTTACAGCGGCCAGTTGCCTGTTTTTGTTTTTTTGGGTAAGCGACGAGTTGGCTGCTGATACGTCGTCACCAATAATTTTCGCAATTTCAGCAGTAGTAGCATTTTTGGTTCCTGCTTTTCTTTTATACTCCGCTGTATCGAAAAAACTGGAGCATTGAATAATACAACTGCAACTGCTTCTAACAAAACAAATGGCACTTTAGCCCTGCCCTTTACCCACACAAAAAAAGCTGAACTTATTAAATAGGGGACAGACCACGTTTTTTTGATAGC
>JAIWHJ010000367.1:0-3039 GCA_048629695.1 Promethearchaeota archaeon | reverse complement strand
CTTCGAAGGGAACTCGCTTTACGGCTTTATGAAAAAGGGTTGCTTTCGCTTGGAAAATCTCGTCAGTTGGCAGGAACGGAAAAATGGAATTTCCTTTTATTATTAGCGCAGGATGGCATAGCCAGACAGTACGATAAAAAAGAACTGATTCGCGATCTGTCCACATTGAATCACCTCCCATATCTCCAGTTTATCAACCGAATTAGCTCTCTTGCAGAAAAAAGGCGGATTTCGTGTTAGCAAAGTTGTATATGAATATGCGCTGGAACTGGCTGGAGAGTAAAAAGGATAGGCATTCTCGATCGGATAGAAACGCATAAAATCATGGGCGTTACGCAAAACTCTCGAGTTGTGCACCCATTACTACCCGCCTATCACATCCTGCCATATACGGACTACTTCTAATCGAAGAGCTTTAAACTCATTCTTTTCTATTATGGCAGACAGTTCATTCAGATTTAATTTGTGGACTCGTCTCCGGTAAGTCAAAAATGCCTCCTTAAGCAGGGAAACCTGTATTTTTGACATCAGACCCGCTTCCTCGATGTCCTCCAGCAGCCTGATATTGTCGGTCCAACGGAGGATCTCAGGATATTTATGTGCCCCGGCAAGGACCTGGTACTGAACCATGAATTCTATGTCCACGATGCCTCCTGGGTCCTGCTTCAAATCAAAGCTGTTTGAATCTTTTTCAGCCAGTTCTCTGCTCATACGTTCCCGCATGGACCTGACCTCATTTCGAAGCGTGTCCGGATCATGGAAGCGTGTCAATATTTCCTTGCGGATTTCATCAAATCGCCTGCCCACAAGAGGATCACCTGCCACGATCCGCGCTCGTATCAGGGACTGATGTTCCCATATACGGGCATCAGTTGACTGGTATTCGGCAAAACCATCAACATGGCTGACCAGTACGCCTGATTCGCCGCTGGGCCGCAGACGCATATCCACAGGATAGAGAACGCCGGATATGGTATTGGTAGTCAGGATGTGAATAATCCGCTGTCCCATACGAATAAAAAAATGGGGGTTAAAAACCGGCTTTTTGCCGTCAGTCATATCTCCTGAGTCCCCTGCGTGAAGAAAGACAAGATCCAGGTCGGAACCGTAACCAAGCTCGATTCCACCTAACTTGCCGTAAGCCGCGACTGCAAACCCCTTGTCGCAGCCTGTTCCGCTGATCGTGCATCCCGGCCACCCATGCCTCTCCCCCAGATGTGCCCATGCCAGGTCAAGTACCTTGCTTAAAACAATCTCTGCGATCTCGGTAAGGTGGTCACTTACCTTCATCAGGGGGAGGCTGTCCGCCAGGTCGGCCACAGCCACACGCAGGGTCCGGGCAAGCTTGAATGCGCGCAACTCATCCATCTGCTGCTCCAGGTCGTCCGGCGAAATACGGTCCATTCGCATCCGCAGCTCATTCGTGAGTTCCTCACGGTCAGGCGTTGCATCCAGGGGACGGGCGCCTATCAGTTCGTCAAGAAGAATCGGATGACGGGCAAGGAGTTTTGCAATCCACGAACTTTCCGAACAAAGACTGGTCAGACGGGAGAGAATTGCTGGATTCTCCTCAAGCATGGCCAGATAACAGGTTCGCCTCTGAATGGATTCGATAATATGGAGTAATCGCTGAACCGTGAGTGCGGTCTGCGTACTGTTCCCAACCTCAGAAAGCAAAAGGGGGACAAGCCGGTCAAGGCGTTCCCGACCATGGGAACTCAAGGCAAGAACGGCATGCGAATCCCGGAATTGATTGACCATACGGACCGTTTCTTCCGGATTATCAAGGCCCATGTCGTTAAAAAGTTTCAGCCCCTGCTCCTGGTCCATCCCGCCTCCCCAGAATGCCGTCAGACCGGAAAGAACAGACTCTTTCCCGGTCTCCTGCCGCGGATGGCTGAAAATCTGTTGAAAGACGCTGTGGACCCTTTTCATCCGGATGTTAAGCTGTCTGTTGAAAGATTTCCATTCGGAATACCCCATGGACAGGGCAAGTCTGGTTCTATCTACTCTTTCTTTCGGCAGGTCATGAGTCTGTTGATCAGCATATTCCTGGAGCCGGTGTTCGACTGTGCGGAGAAAGATATAGGCTTTTTTCAATTTACGGCAGTCTTCAACAGAGAGCAGATCATATTGGGGCAGCAACTCAAGTATTCGCAATATGGGCCGTGCCCGCAGTTCCCGGATTCTGCCTCCTCGGAGGAGCTGAAATGTCTGGCCGATAAATTCCACTTCCCGGATGCCGCCGGGTCCGAGCTTGACATTGGATGCCATGCCTTTTCGCATGACTTCCCTTTCAATCAACCCCTTCATGTTGCGAAGTGATTCAAAAACCGTAAAATCAAGATAGCGCCGGAAGACAAAAGGACGAAGTCTTGAAAGCAGATGATTACCGGCCGTAATGTCTCCCGCTACAACCCGGGCCTTGATCCAGGCATAGCGCTCCCACTCCCTGCCCTGGCTCTCGTAATAATCCTCCATGGCATTAAAACTCATTGCCAGGGCTCCGCTTTCCCCGTATGGGCGCAGGTTCGTATCAACACGGAAGACAAAGCCATCGGCTGTTTTCGCGCCAAGCGCCTTGATCAGACGGCGGGCGAGACGGGTGAAAAATTCATCATTGGACACGGAACGAAGCCCGCCCTGTGTCTCTCCTGATTCAGGAAACGTGAAGATAAGATCAATATCAGAAGAAAAATTCAATTCCCGTGCGCCCAGCTTTCCCATTCCGATCACAACCAGGCGTTGCGGAATCCCATCTTCACTGTAAGGAGCGCCGATCTCATTTATCTGCCATTTATGAAGCAATGTCAACGCTCCATCAATACAGGCATCGGCAAACGCCGAAAGCTCAGAAATGATTTCCATCAAGTCGGCCTTTCCAGCCAGGTCCCGCCACGCGATTCGGATCATCTCCCGCTGCCTGAGGAGACGAAGCGCCGATTCTAACCCCTGCTCATCAGTAATGCCGGACAGGACATTTGAAACCATATTTTGGAATTCATCACAGCCGTATGCACGTCCGAGATCTCCGGTTTC
>JAIWHJ010000366.1:0-3048 GCA_048629695.1 Promethearchaeota archaeon | reverse complement strand
TTTTTCTGACACAAAAAACAAGAAAATTACCACTAAGGCACTAAACCTCTGGCACACCTAACCACATTTTTCTCATTCCGTTCCTCCCCCAATCAACAAAAAATCCTTCCTTAAAGAAACAATTGAGTATATTTTACCGACATGACTTAATGATTGATGAGTTGACATAGGTGTAAGGGGTTGGTAAAAAACGGTCGGAAACGATAAGAGAAATTCCGGATGCGGAAAATTGAATGAAAATCGATTCGTAAATATTCGGCTTGATGCCGGAAAATAGCTGGAACCACCAAATTGTAAATATTGAACAACCATGACTAAAAAGAAAGCACGAAAGAAAAAAAAGAAAAAGGATGTCAGCGATATCTCCAAACTGCCGCCCAAAGTCCTCGCGAAGCGGGCAAAACAGCACACAGAAGCCGGTAATTTCAGCCGGGCAATCGAGATATACAAACACCTTGCTAAAAAGGAACCGGCAAAGGAGTGGACTGTCGAGATCAAATCCGCATATCGCGGCCGGGTTTTGCAGTTAGCCGGCAAGGGAATGCATTGTGAAGCGTTGGCGATCTTTGACAATATGGCCATCACCTGTAAGCCTTTAAATGAACACAGCCTTCACCTGACGCTTCTCCTGAATTCCGCCCATTACCTGAAAGCCGCGAAAGTATACAATGAGCACGCCTCCAGTATGGACAAAGAAAAGCGTGGCCGGGTGGATACATTTTTTGCCGCCCTGCTCATCAGCGGCAATCCTGAATTAGCCCAGGCCCTGCCGGTTGACTCGCCTCCCATGGCCCATTACAATTTTGCCTTGGCGGCCCTTAATTCATATGCTGCCGGCGAGTATGAACAAACGGAAAAGAGCCTTTCAAAAATCCCATTCAAGTCGCCTTACAAAGATTTCCGCTTTGCCTTAAAGGCCATGATCCTGCGAACCGGCAGCGAACCTGACAAAGCAGCCGGACCGGCCGGCAAGGTTTTACAGGACTCACCTTTTCACTGCCTGGCCGCGCCCTGCGCCTTAACGTCTGACGAAAAAATCATCGCGGCCCTTTCCTCAGCCAAGGGAATAGATCTGGATTATCTGGCCGGTATTTACAAAATTCACTTGAAAACCGCCTTTTTTATCACCGGGCTTGACAAGGCTTTTGAAAGCATGGACCGGCTTTTCAATTTTATCATGTCACATTGTACGGCCCTGGACTCAAAAATTGCCGCCAGGCTCTGTTACCATCTGTTACCCCACCTGCCCGATAAAATAAAAAAATACGAAAAAACTTTTGGCAGCCTCTCGGGATTTGAGCTCAATCGGCTCAAGGCGTTAAATTGCGAGATACTAAATAACGACCTCTTTCCCGCCATAGCTTTCTGGCGCCAGGCACTAAAAAATTTTGAACAAATCAAAGATGAAGATAATAATCTCACCCGTGCCCTTATCCTTCGCCATATTGTCGGGTTGATGGAAAAAATGCCGGAAAATTCTTTCCACGACGACATCATTGAATCCCTTGAACAGAGCCTCGAACTTGTCCCTGACCACAAACCGACCCATCTAAAGCTGCTTGAGATGAGCCGCAATGAAAAAGAGGATTTCCAGCATGCGGTTGACCGGGCACTGAAAGTCCTGCCCAAGGACATTGACATCCTTCTTGCCGCGATAGAGGCCGCAGCCTCTAAAAATGCCTTTAAAAAGGCTGGCCGTTTTGCGGCAATCCTGCTTAAAATTGATCCGATAAACACCAGGGGCAGAACCTTGCTCATTAACGCCCACCTTAATCATGGCCGCAAGCTGGCCCGCGCCGGTAAACTTATTTTGGCCGGAAAAGAGTTTGAGGAGGCGGTCTCCCTGGACCGGAGCAATTTCGCGGCAGGTATTCCCTGCATATGTTCTGGTGTGACCGCCCTTCTTGAGGATGATAATAAGGCCGGCCGGGAATTATTCAAAAAAGGGAGCCGCCTGGCCGGCTCGGAAGCGGCTGCAAGACTGGCTGTTGCCACCGAGGCCCGCCTTATGAAAGCGCCGGGGAAATTAAGGAAAAAACTTGATGACGAACTAAAAGCGCTCAACAAGCGCATGCCGGCCCAAGAAGATATTTCAATTTTGCTCAAGCAGGCCCAACGGTATATTAAGGATAACCATGAAGCCCATATCCTGCCGGCCCTTAATCTGCTGACGCCCTATTTAAAAAAGTGCGCAAAACTTGATTTCAGCCGGGATGAATTTAAGGGGCATTGCAAGTTTTTCCACGAGCACGACATGTTTGGCCCATTAAAGGCATTTGCGGCTTCGGCGGAAAAATATTTCCCGGACGCACCGATTTTTGTTTACTACCGAATCTACGCCATGACCCAGGGCGGCCGTAAAGATTTAAGCGACCGCTCTTTTGATCAGCTCGACAACGCCTCTGACCAGGCCAAAGCGCAGCGGGATTTTAAGACCATGGACCTGATAGAGAAATTGATGCACGGTGATTTTTTTGGCCACGATTTTTCCGGTCCAATGCCGTCGCCGGGCGATCTTATGGATGTATTGAATGCAATGTTCGGCAGTTTGCAGGGAGATGATTTTGATGATGATGAAGACGATGATATCGATGATTCTTTTTCAATGCCAAAGAGGTTGCTTGAAGAAATAAAAAAAAGGGCTAATGAAAAGAAATAGATATGAAAAGAAAATCACAAGGTCTGTATGATGAAAACCCCATTTGAAATACTGCAAATCGATGAAAACACCGCTGACCCGGCAATCAAAAAGGCCTATCTGGCCGGAGTAAAAAAATATCCGCCGGAACGTTTTCCAAGCGAATTTCAGAAAATCAGGGCCGCCTATGAGGCAATTAAAACAGCCGAAGATCGGACGGCCTTTAAACTTTTCCACAAGGAACTGCCGGACAAACAAGAGCTGATCGAGATGGCGCTGGCCGCATCCGGGCCGGATCATCCTGACCCAAAACTGATCAAGAAGGTGCTGGCTGAAAACATTAAGGGCATTAAGCTGTCTTTGGACTCGACAACCACCGTCTGAAGACGGTGGGTTGAATTAACGACTGA
>JAIWHJ010000365.1:0-3062 GCA_048629695.1 Promethearchaeota archaeon | reverse complement strand
ATGGGATGGGAGATGGGTAAGTTATTTATTTCCACATCCCTAACCCAGATAAACTGGAATTCTTTAAAGGTCCTGGACTATTTTCAGTACCCCCTTGGGGGTATAAGTACCTTTACGAAAATACTTTCTTTCAGGCTGTTGACTTCCAGTTTCCATATATACGCAAGCACCCAGAGCTGCAAGGCTTTCAAAGTGTGGCGTTACAACAGATTTTCATGATCCACCATTATACATCTGTCCATTATCACTGTCAGGCCGGCGCTCCCGGCCCTTGCCGCAGCCTCTTCATTCACGATGCCGCTCTGCATCCAGACAACCGACGCTTTTATCCTGATGGCATCATCGACAATCGGCATGACGTCCTCAGGCCTTCGGAAAATGTTGACAACATCGACATGGACTGGAATAGATATCAGGTTTGGATAGCACTTTTGGCCAAGTATCTCAGTCTGTCCGGGATTCACTGGTATAATTGCGTATCCCGCCTCAAGCATGTAGCCGGCAACCTCGTTGCTGGGCCTTGCAGTTTTCGGCGAAAGACCTACTACGGCGATAGTCCTGCAATTTTTTAATATGTCCGCTATATCCGTGTTTGATAGTGATATCATGGCTGATACGTAAACAGTTTGAGATCCGACGGCTTTTGTTACCACGTGATCGGTTTTAGTGCCTTAGTGGTAATTTTCTTGTTTTTTATACCTGTTCTACATAATCAGAGTTCGGAAGATTTAGGTTTTTTCTCAAGTAAAAATGTGCAAAATTGCCGACATGCTCAAACGTAACATGCCGAAATTACAGCAATAATTCAAAACAACCACGCAAAAAATGCACAGTTTTACTTGAGAAATAAATTTATTGTAATTTCAATTGGTTACGATATTACTTCCCTATTTCTTCCGAGCTCTGACTGTATATCGATATACGATATAATGGTATTATGATTCAATCGTTCGCCTGTAAAATTGCCCGTGATATTTACCACGGCGAAAACAGTAGGAATTCCCGGAAGCTACCGGTGGAATTGCATCCCAAGGCACGCCGTCTGCTGGACCAGCTTAACGCAACGCCATCCATAGACTTCCTTAGAGTGCCACCGGGCAACCGGTTGGAAAAACTCATTGGCAACCTTGAAGAGAAATGGAGTGTACTGATCAATAATCAATGGCGTGTTATGTTTATCTGGAACGGGGAAGATGCCCATAATGTTACCATAGTTGATTACCATTGAGGAGAAAATCAAATGCTGCCTAAGCCAGACAGTACTGGCCAAACATCTTGGCTGGCCTTATGCAAGGCTGAACGAAATTATTAACGGCAAAAGAGGGGTCACCGCCGCCTCAGCCCTTGATTTTGGTGAAGCGCTTATGACCGGTCCGGAATTCTGGCTCAATCTACAGCGTGACTGGGATCTTTGGCACAGCAGGCAGAAGCATTACGCTATTCAGCCATTGCCTGATTTTGCTGCTCAGGCGGTTACATAGCCGCAAATTATATTGCATAATGACTTTTGCTCCCAAAGGGTTGTAACTCACTGGGAAAAGTTGTCAGGTTTCGTGCACTTCTTAAAAAATCACCCATATCAGTCTCTTCCCTGATTCCAATGCGTGTCAGGGCGAAATCGTATTTCACGGGATCATCGCAGACGATGGTTCCAAAGGCTGCGGTTATCTCTTTTGCTGTCCGCATGTCCGGCTGCCTTCGCTTTGTCAGCCCGAGACCAAGAGATATCCTGTGCATATGGGTGTCAAGGGGAATGATAAGTTTGGAGGCCGGAACACTGTTCCACCCTCCCGGATCCACGTCATCTCTTCTTACCATCCAGCGCAGGAAGAGATTCAGTCTTTTGCACGCGCTGCCTTTTTTCGGCAAAGGAAGAAGGCTGTTGCGGCATCCATCGGACCCGGCAGTCAATTTGTCAACAAAGGCCGAAAGCGCGGGTAAAATCGTATCATCATCGTCGTTCAGACAGGCTGTAAAGCACTGATAAAGGGAACCGTATTGTTCGATAACAGACTTAGTCCCGAAAAGCATCATGGAAACATCTTTTCCTGTCGTAAACCTGTGCCTGAAATCACCAAAGGTTTCCAGGAGCGATTCCAGCGAAGCGCGATGCAGGAAATCCGCTGGAGAGGGCATGCGCTCAAGCACTCGGGAAACGCTCTTGAGTATCTGGGCAACCCTGCCGTAAGCAAGCGACGAAGCAACAAGCCCTACTATTTCGCGGTCACGAATATCTTTATAATCGTAAAGAAACTCGAGCGGATCAGGGTGGACAAATTCGCGTCTATTATATTGAGCATAGAGTTGATCAAGCGTTTCTTGCATTACTAAAGCCCTATAGCCCAACGCTGTTTATTCATTTCTTGTGACCAATGCATTCATTTTATCCCTTTACCTTACAATATACAAACATCGCAAAAAATGCAAAAAAAATGAAGTCAGGCTTGACTATTGCAGGGTCAGGTTGAGGGGTCTTGAGGAGTCATTCAGGGGTCATCGCTGGTTAACGCTTGCCCAGAAGGGCAGTATGGCTGTGACCTATCCGGGGGTTCTCAATTGCATTAAAACCATTCTGTTCAGCAATAGAAATAATTTTTTTGAAATTTTTTCCTGATACATGTCCCTTTGGTTCTATCACCAAAAATTTTCCCGCAGGTTTTATCGTTTCATATATTTCAGAAAAAAACGTGTGGGTATCAGGAACTTCGTGTACAACAGCACAAGCAAAAGCAAAATCGATTTTTTCCTTAAAATCATCCAAACCGAGTGAATTATTGTAACATACGCGTGTTTCAATTCTATTGAACAATCCTGCTTTTTGTGCGCGTTTTTTAAGTGAGTTAATCATCTTCTCCTGCAGATCCACACAGATGACTTTCCCGCTCAAACCAATCATCCGTGCAAGGGGCAAACTGAAGAAACCCATTGCACAGCCAATATCTAAAACCTTCATTCCTTCCTCTACATATGGGGCGAGTATATCTTTAGGATTTTGCAATAATTTCCTTACAGGACTAGCAAGAAGATAACCAACCCAAACAGGACACACTTTCTCAGCCATC
>JAIWHJ010000364.1:0-3075 GCA_048629695.1 Promethearchaeota archaeon | reverse complement strand
TTTTTTTCTTGTTTTTTATACCCCTCTGGGGGGTACTGAAAATAGTCCGGGACTTTTAAAAAATTTCGGTTTATCCAGGTTAGGAAATTTCACATAATTTTGCCTTCTTTTACCGTAAATTTTTAATTTTTTCCCTCTGAACCCTTGACCCCTGAACCAACCATCATGGATACGACAGCCCCTTACGGGGAATTACATAGACTCTTTGATGAGAATTTTCTTGACTACACCTCTTATGTTATCAAGGAGCGGGCTATTCCGGATATGGCCGACGGGTTGAAGCCGGTACAGCGCCGCATTGTACAGACCTTGTTCAACATGGATGACGGCCGTTTTCATAAAGTGGCCAATGTGGTCGGCGCCACCATGAAACTTCACCCCCACGGGGACCAATCCATATTCGGGGCCCTGGTCAATCTGGCCAATAAAAACTTTCTTTTAGATCGACAGGGTAATTTTGGAAATATCTATACCGGTGATCATGCGTCTGCCTCCAGGTATATTGAATGCAGACTTTCTCCACTGGCAAAGGAAACCCTGTTTAATAAAGATCTGACGGAATTTGTTGATTCGTATGACGGCCGAATGAGCGAACCTGTTACCCTTCCCGCAAAACTGCCTTTTTTACTTATCCTGGGAGCGGAAGGGATTGCCGTGGGCATGGCTACTAAAATAATGCCTCATAATTTTTGTGAATTGATTGATGCCCAGATAAGGATATTAAAAAACAAGCCTTTTGAAGTGTACCCGGATTTTCCACAGGGTGGTTTTCTGGATGTCACCCACTATAACAAGGGAAACGGCAGGATAAAATGCCGGGCCAAAATAGTTGAAAAGAACGAAAAGACCATACTTATCAAGGAGATCCCATATACAACTACTACGCAGTCTCTGATTGAGAGCATTGAAAAGGCGGCTCGTCTCGGTAAAATCAAGATCCAGTCTATTGATGATTATACGGCCGAGGAGGTTGAGATCGAGATCAAGCTGGCCCGCGGGGTCTATGCCGGTGATACAATCAGGGCACTTTATGCCTTTTCCGATTGCGAGGTGTCCATCAGTCCGAACCTGACAGTGATTCATGACAGCAGGCCGGCTAATCTTTCGGTTGACGATGTGCTCTGTTACAACACGGAAAAACTGGTCCGGGATCTGGAAAAAGAGCTTGAAATTGAACTGGACCGGCTTAAAGAAAGACTCCATGCCCATCTCCTGGAGCAGATATTTATCGAGGAGAGGTTGTACAAGGAAATCGAGGAGTGCAAGAGCCTGAAGGCGGTCATGGAAACCGTAGAAACAGCCCTTGTGCCATACCGTGACAGGTTGGAACGAGATGTTCGGCGCGAGGATATTGAAAGACTTCTTGAGATCCGCATCAAGAGAATTTCACGTTATGACATTAACAGGAAGCATAAGGAGATTAAAGAGGTCAATTCCGGAATCAGGAAGACGGTTAAACACCTTAAGGATATGACGGGTTTCACGATCAGATACTTAGATGACCTGCTCCTGCGCTATGGCGATTTTTATCCCCGTCAAACCAGGATCAAGACATTTCAGGAGGTTGATGCCAGGAAAGTGGCTATTTTAAACCTTACAGTCGGTTACGATCGGAAAAGCGGTTTTCTGGGGCACCATATCAAGGCAGGCACTGACGACGCCACTTTTGCCTGTTCCGAGTATGACCGGATGCTGCTTATTTTTTCCGATGGCATGTACAAGGTTATTAATGTGATCGACAAACTGTTTGTGGGACACGACCTGGCATGGGTCGGCAAGGTGGAAGAGAATATCATTTTCAATATCATCTATCGTGACGGCAGGCTGAATATGTCATATATTAAGCGTTTTTGTTCTCCAAAATTCATCCTGGACAAGGAGTACCGCCTCTTTACGGAGCACAAGAGATCGCAGATCCAGCTTCTTGAAATCGGTGAAGGTGTCCTGGCAAGGGTATATTTCGTACCCTCCAGAAAGGCTAAATCAAATATATTTGACTGCATTTTTGACGAATTTCTCATAAAGGGTCCCGGAGCAATCGGCAAGAGAATTTCTACAAGAAGAGTCAGGCGAGTGGTGACTGTAGTGGACAAAGAAGCGGCTAAGGAAAAAACAGACCCGCAGCCCTTTTTGCCCGGCATAGACGACGAGGGTGAAAATGAATGATGAAGAGGGAAGGTGCCGGCAACCCTTGTTTTCTTGATTTCTATTGACTGCGTTGGTATATAAATTGCTTTTTGAATTAGTTGAAACCACTAATCGGGTAAATGAGAGATTTGTATTTTTTACCCGGTGAGTGGTTTTGTTTTTTTTAGAGATGTGGAAATATGGGACATTCTGTTACCAACAATTTTGCAGGAATGGATGAAGAGTGTCGTTCCGCGTCGGTTCCGAGATTCCGGCAATGATCGTTACCGATTTCCCTGCCTTTGGACAGGTGGATGTGGCAACAAAAAAGAAAATGTTTATTAATACATTGCTTCCCGTTGCTTTGACCGCATTGACATACGTGGAACAGGAAAGGGATGCTCTTCTGAGGATCATTGAGAAAACAGGCATCCTTCCGACTGAACTTGATTTTGCCGAAAGCAGTAATTTTAGGCGTGCCGGAGTGACTTCCGAAGAAGCGGATCTTCTGCGATTTTTTATTGAGAAATATCGAACAGCCATGGCGGATGAACTAATAATGCGTGTTAATGTAGTGCCGGTCAGTTTGATTTTAGCACAGGGTGCCATCGAGTCTTCGTGGGGCGCTTCGAGATTTGCTTTAACCGCCAACAATCTGTTTGGAATGAGGACCTGGGGAGAGGAAGGAATTGTTCCGGCCAAAAGGGATGATGGGAAGAATCACAAGATTGCAATCTATGAATCCATTCTGGATTCAGTCCAGGCGTATATTTTAAACCTGAATCGCCTTCCGGCTTATGATGAATTCCGCAGGATGCGTCAGGCAACCATGGATTCCGTTCTCCTGGCCAATGGGTTGAGCAAATACTGGCTACCAACTTAAAGCGGGACGTTTTCCGCCATTTTGACTCTATGGCAATTCCAAAACCAAGCAAAATCTGAGGAGTT
>JAIWHJ010000363.1:0-3077 GCA_048629695.1 Promethearchaeota archaeon | reverse complement strand
AGGGCTCGGCAAAAAATAAAATGCTATTCTGTGATATTTGTCGGAAGTGGGACTTTAGTCCAACACAGCTACTGCATCCCTCAAAAGGTGGGACTAATAAAGTCCCACTTCCGTTTCACATAATGAAAATGCCAAGAAGTACAATTTATTTTTTGCCGAGCCCATAATTTATGGATTAAATGTATACTCTGGATATTGGGCCTCTATATTTCGCCAGGACGCACCATAATTTTTCACCATGGGGTCCTGGTCAAAGATCCAGATACCGGTCCGGACTGAAAATATATCCTCGTCACCGGCGATAAGGGAAATAACAGGGGATACAACCTCAACTTCAGTATTCAAAAGAGACGTATATGTCCCTCCTGAGCAACCTGTAACAAGTATGATCAGCAACAGGAGCACGATTTTTTTCATAACAATCCTCAATCAGGAATTAATACCTTAGAAAATATTTTTAAGGCACTAATTCCTGATTTCGTGTCAAAAAACCAACCAGTTGATGGTTATCCGGCGCTCATCAGGCGATTTCATCTTCCCTTTTCAGCAGGAACAATTTGCCCACTTATCTATTGTTCAGCCTGCGCCGACCAGCTATCAAAGGCCCGCCGGACTTAGTATCTACGAATTTTCGGTACATGGCGACAGTCAAATGATTCTCCTGTTTTTCATGTTTTACTGCATTTTCCATGCCACAGTGAAAACCAATACAAAAACGTCCATCTCAAGGCTGATAATCAGCCTTATTCGATGTAAATATTGCAATTAATCCAGCCCAAGAGACTCGCTTTAAGCGTTAAGTCTCAACACAAATCAAAAAAATAAATTGCCAAACTGGAAAGACTGATTATATTTGCTTGGTTATCCATTTTTAAAAAAATAATTTTCTGCCGGAAACGCGCAGACAATATTTTTTAAGGTACTAAATGCACAGAATTTTACTGCTGAAGCACTAATTCGTAATTCCAACCAATCATACTTGAGGAGGCACAAGACTGAATCATGGCTCGAATAACAGTAGAAGATTGCCTTGAGACTATAGGCGCCCCAAATCGATTCGATCTGGTTCACCTGGGAATAACACGTGTAAAACAGCACAGAAAAGGTCAGCCGGTACTGGTAAAAGGAAAGAATAAGGAAATCGTGATGACGCTCCGGGAAATAGCAGCCGGAAAGGTCACGTTTGACAATATCAGCGACTTCGAAAATTCCGAACCGGAGAATTTGGTTGAATCAAACGATATTAAAACGAACGAATCCTCTAAACGGAAAAACACCCAAAACGGATAGTCTATTAATTTATGAGTAATGATTTTTATAATATTCTTGGGGTCTCACGCACAGCGTCCAAGGATGAGATTAAAAAGGTCTATCGCAAACTGGCCATGAAATATCATCCTGACCGCAATCCTGACAATAAACAGGCGGAAGACAAATTCAAGACTGCTGCTGAGGCATACGAAGTGCTGGGTGATCCGGAAAAGCGTAAAATCTACGACCGATATGGCATTGAAGGCCTGAGGAACAGCGGTTACAATGGCCCGGGTAATTTTGAAGACATTTTCTCGAGCTTTGGAGATATCTTCGGAGACCTCTTCGGTTTTGGAACCGGCAGACCGGGAAAACAAGGAAATCGCTACGGCCCTGTCCAGGGCGCCGATCTCCGTTACGATCTGATAATCTCCTTCATGGAGGCGGTACACGGAACCAGCAAGGAAATCGAAATATCAAAAAATGAGACATGCTGGACCTGCGAAGGGTCCGGGCTGAGACCGGGATACCAGCCGGAGACCTGCCCTGCTTGCCAGGGCAGGGGTCAGATTATGCGCACCCAGGGATTTTTCAGGTTAAGCACTACTTGTCCACAGTGTCACGGGCAGGGCCAAATCATTAAGAATCCCTGCAATGACTGCGGGGGCACAGGCCTTGTCAGCAAGAAAAAAAAGGTATCCTTTAAAATACCAGCAGGTGTGGATCATGGCTCCAGGATGCGATTGCGGGGTGAGGGAGAAGGCGGGCGCCGCGGCGGAGAGTCGGGTGATCTTTACATAATTATTTATGTGGAGCCTCATGAATTCTTCAAGCGTGACGGCAATGACATTCTCTACGAACTCCCGACTTCCATGACCCAGGCAGCATTAGGCTGCAAACTGGAAGTGCCGTCCATTCACGGAAAAACCGAACTTACCATTCCTCCGGGAATCCAGCACGGGCAAACATTTGTCATAAAATCCGAAGGGATCCCCAACCTCAGGGGAGAAGTCCGGGGAGATATGATAATCCAGGCCGACATAAAAATCCCCGACCATCTGACTCAAAGACAGGAGGAGTTATTAAAGGAATTCAGGGAAATCGAAGAGGGAAAAGAGGAGCACCGAGAGGGGGGATTCTTTAAAAAACTGTTTGATCATCTATAAATATTCGGCTTGATGCCGAAAAATAGTTGGAACCACCAAAAAAGTAAATATTTGGCATAAAAATGACACAACAAGGTCTCACCCACTTTGATGCTGCCGGCAACGCCCGCATGGTAGACGTCAGCTCTAAGTCCGACACTGTCCGAGAGGCTGTTGCATCCGGCATAATAAAAATGTCTCAAGATGGGTACAGCCAGGTCCGCGCAGGCTCGACCGCCAAAGGCGACATCCTCGGAGTGGCGCGTATTGCCGGGATCATGGCTGCAAAAAAGGTGGATGAACTGATCCCTTTGACACATCCTCTTGCCATCAATAGTGTAGAGATTAACTTCAAATTTAATGACATTGAAAAAACAATAGAAATAAGTTCAAATATAAAAATTACCGGCAAAACCGGTGTGGAAATGGAGGCCCTTACCGCTGTTTCCGTGTCTGCCTTGACCATTTATGACATGTGTAAAGCTGTTGACAAAGGCATGGTAATCAGCAACATAAGGCTCCTCTCCAAAAAAGGCGGCAAAAGTGGTACATACACCTGCGGTGAAGATTGAAGGCTGAAGGGGGGATAAAGGCATAAAGCTTAACCATCTCATTGACTTTTTTACAAAAGCATCAATCGTAACGTAAATCGGGAGATTAGTCGGCATGGATGAGGAAAAA
>JAIWHJ010000362.1:0-3080 GCA_048629695.1 Promethearchaeota archaeon | reverse complement strand
CTGGCGCTGGCCAATGCTTCCAGTTCATCACCGCCCTGTCCCAGATCCGGAACACTGCCGGTTGCATCCATAAGACCCTGTATTCTCTGCCTTTCCCGGTTGATCTCTTGCTTACGCAATGAAATCTGCTCCTGGATAAGGATCTTTGTACGCTCAAGGTCCTGGATGCTGTCCTGATTGCCCTGGTACTGGGTCTGAAGAGAATTCAGCCGGGACATATTAAGGTCACGCTGCTGCGGCATTTCGTTATAAAATTTCAACTTATAATCCCGCATGGTCGACTCGAGCTCGTCCAGAGACTTTTTTGCCATTTGCAGTTCATCTTTCACATAGGCGGAGGTCTCGGATGCCCTCTCCTCCCGGAACCGGAGATTTTCCTCAATAAATTTTGCCGCCAGTTCATTAGTAACCAGCATTACCTTCTTGGGATTGCCGCCATTAAAGGAAACCCGAAAAATATCGCCCCTGCTCTCCGGCCTGATGCTGATATGATGATTACGCATCCTGACCACCACATCCTCCATGGGCATCTTCTCCCTCATTCCCGTATAAAGGTCAAATTTCTTTATCATCGACTCCAGGCTGGTCCGGCTGGTTATCTGCTGCCCCACAGTGCTGACCATCTCCCGAATCCGAGTCTGTACATCCGGAGACATCCTGGACGGGTTCACACTCTGTTGTTGATATCTGATCAAAGCCGTTGCCTGGTATGTCTTGGGCGTCCGGAGATATTGTCCCAATCCCGCCACTATGGAGACCAGCAGACAAAAAATTATGATTTTTTTACTGCGAAGAACGATATCAAGATATTTTTTCAGCTTTTGCCTTTGTTCAAGTTCCATGGAATCACTTGTAAATGTTCGGCTTTGATGCCGGAAAATAGCTGGAACCACCAAATTGTAAATGTTTACCAGCGCACGAGTTCCTTGCCGGCCGTGACCCCCAGGATCACACTGTGATTATCATAGTCCTCAAAATCAAGATCGGCATCCACCAGGCGGTAGGAATAAATAATTGAAACAGAATACCAGCGGCCAAAGGCGTATGACAAATTGAATCCTGTGCCATAGGTGTTTGTCTCGTTCTGCTCAATCAGGCCCAGGTCGTCGTCATTTCTATAGGAAAGGTTAAAGCCGGATGACAGCCTCTCCGTTAACAGGTAGCTTAAAGTTCCTTCCAACATCCAGAACCGGGTAAGGCCGTCGCCCGCCCCCTCGAAGTAACGTTCATCAAACCCGCCGTTTCCGGTTAAAGATATATTTCCCCGCTTCAATTCTCTGGACACGGACAGACTGTACGTGAAACCGTCTGAATCCTCCCCGGAATCCGCTGACACCTGTGTCGCACCGATCGACACCGACAGATCAGTATGTTGATTGACAACCCAGTCCCATCCCAGAGTCTCACTATGGATCGAGTAGTCATCATCAGCATTGCTCTGGAAATTCGTGTGGGAAAAATCATATGTCCCGCTGAACCTATGATTTGTTGTGACCTGAAACCCGATGTTTAAGGCTGAGGAATGTTGTTCCATGTCATCGGACAAGGTAAAATTACCTTTGGTATAGTCATAGGAAAGATTGCCGTCCCATTGTGAATTAAATCTGTAGGAAATGTTTGCGCCTGGATTGTGTCTTGTATAATCATCCTGGTCAGCTCCCTGATTGTCCAATATAGTATTAGTATACGCAAGCGTCAGTATGCTGTCCATGGCATATTCGAATTCCACGCTGGTAGAAAAATTATTGGTCCAATAACGGTTGTCCAGCCTGTCTTCAGACAGCATGATTCCGGCTTCTTCGTCCCGGACGGACTCTTCAGACTCCACAAAATCTTCTCTGACCGCGACATTCACACGGGAAGAAATATTTTTATCAGCCGACAAAGATAAGTTGTGATCAATGTCATCTTCATGTGTCAGGTAGTCATACCTGAAGCCGGGAGAATAACTGAACGAGTATGAATCATTCCTGCCCTCCGACGTGAGCCGTATTGTCGGCGACAATAAAGTGGTCCAGCCCTCTTCATGATCTTCATCGGTATGATACACATTGGAATCATATGATTGCGTAACGGATACACTTCCATACAGGCTGCTTGTTCTGGCGCCGGATATACATGGCGCCGCAAAAAAAATAAGTGACAAAATCGAGATTGAACGAAAATAATTGCTTTTCATATAATACCTGTGAACGTTTACGGGACAATGATAGTGTCACCCGGCATAATAAGGATGTTCATTTCAGGAAAGCGGCCCTTCATAAATGATTCATAGTTGAAGATGATCATTTTTTCACGTCCATTTTCCCGCCTGAGCACTTTAATCTTGGATTTTTCGGCCCACTCTTGGAACCCTCCGCTGCGGGCGATTGCCTGCATAACCGTTATGGGATAGTCAATGGCAAATTCCCCCGGCGTACCGATCTGACCCATGATATAGTATCTCTGACTTCTATTCTCCGTCAGCATGACCGACACCTCGGGTTCCCCGATAAGCCGGCTGAATTGCTTCTCAAGATCAAGCGCCAACTCGCCTGTTGATTTGCCCGCAGCCACAACATCCCCGACAAGAGGTAATGATATGCGGCCGTCAATGCGTACGGCAAGAATCCTTGAGAGTTCTTCCTCCTTCCAGACCTGTACCTCTATTATGTCTCCAGTACCGATTTTATACACAACGTCTTCCGATGAACTTTCCTGTGCATGGTCTGCTGAATCTAATGGGGCTGCCGGCAACGGTTCCGCTTGAAAAGTTAATAAAACTACCGCACCTGCAAACAGGACAAAACAATTGCGAGCAATATCTTTAAAAAAGGAAATATTTTTCATCTAAATTCTCCTGAGCCGGCTTTGCCGGAAAAGGGTTTAAAGGTTCAGGGTTCAAGGGTTCAGAGTTCAAGGCTCAAGGTTTATTTGATCGGAATTTTTTTCTATTCGACCCTGAACGTGGAACCTTGAACCGCAATCAACAGATTTTATTGGGCACTAAATACTCAAGCAACCACAAAAACAATTATCATAGAGTTCTACTTTTATAGTATATTATATCGTGGAGCCTTGAACCGCAATCAACGGATTTT
>JAIWHJ010000361.1:0-3080 GCA_048629695.1 Promethearchaeota archaeon | reverse complement strand
CAGCCTTCGCTGTAAGCTTCGGCCCGACAAGAAAGACGTATAAAATACAGGTAAGCGTTCAAAGGTTCAAAGTTCACGGTTAACGGCCTTATCAGTTTTTCTTATTTTCTTATTTCGGGAATTTTAATTGCCGTTAGACGGGTGTTATAATTAACTCTAATCACAAATACGGCAACCAATATTACGGTATTCATGGAAGCCAAAGCCATAATCGACGCGGTCCTTGATTTCGATCAGGAAAAGACCGCCCAACTGGTACGAGCCCATCTGGATCAGGGCGCGGACGCACTGGCGATCCTCGACCAAGCTCTAATTGCCGCTATGGATGAGGTCGGCAGGCAATTTAGTGCGGGCGATTTTTTTGTGCCGGAGATGCTAATGGCGGCCGAGGCCATGCACGCCGGCCTTGAAGTTCTCGGGCCCCATTTGGCAAGGTCAGACATCAAGGCTAAAGGTACCATCGTAATTGGCACTGTCAAGGGCGACAATCACGACATCGGCAAGAACCTGGTGGCCATGATGCTGGAGTGTGCCGGATATAGAGTCATAGATTTGGGTGTGAACGTCAGTAAGGGCAAGTTCCTCGCTGCGGCTAAAAAATATCAGGCGCATATCGTTGCCCTCTCCGCCCTGCTAACCACGACCATGGCGGAGATGGAAGCGGTTGTTGCCGATGTCAGGGCCAAAGGCGGCAGCAGTTTGAAGACTCTGGTCGGCGGCGCACCGGTGACCGCGTCTTTTGCAGCTGGAATCGGAGCCGATGGGTACAGTCCGGATGCCGCCGGTGCTGTTTCTATGGCGCGTAGCTTGATATCTGCATAGAATTGGTCTCGAAACCTGCCCTCGGGCTCAATCTCTGTGTTGGACTGAGACGGCCAATCCTCGAAATATTCCATATATTCCTGCGGTTGGCTGCCTCAGTCCGCCTTGATCTTAAACCCGATTGAAGGTTTTGAAACCAATTCCAGGCAGGATTAACTGTATAGAGAAATCTAAACCCTAAAATACATTATAGATTACTATGCACATGACGAGTCGCGAACGCTTTTTAAAAACAATGCGGTACGAAAAGACCGACCGCGTCCCCTACTTTGAAGAAGGCATTCGAAAAGATGTTATCAAAGCCTGGCGTACACAGGGGCTGACCAAAAAGGCAGAACTCTCTGAGATGTTTTCTACTGATCGGCGCGAAGAAATAGAAGTGGACCTGGAACCCCGCCCCAAGCTAAAGAAGTGGCCCGCTTCCCGGAATGAACTGAATGTGTTGAGGAAAAGTTTAGATCCGGATGATTCCCGCCGACTGCCTAAGAAATGGTCCCAGCGGGTCCGCACCTGGCGATCCCGCGATCACATGCTCATGCTACGGGTGCACCGCGGCTTTTTCTTGTCAATGGGAGTGTACGGCTGGGATCGGTTTTCCGAAGTGATTCGCCTCCTCATAAAAGACCCGAAATTCATGCGTGAAGCTTTGGCTATCCAGGGTGAGTTTGCGGCCCGAATGGCAGAAAGGGTTCTGGCCGAGGTTGAAGTAGATGCCGCCGTTTTCTCCGAGCCCATCGGCGGAAACGATCGCCCCCTGCTGTCCCCGCAGATGTATGAGGAGTTCGTCTTGACAAGCTATCAACCGGTCCTTGACGTGCTGAACCGGTATGGAATCGAAACAATTATCCTGCGTACATTTGCCAATGCCCGGATACTGATCCCAAGCATTCTCAAATGGGGCTTCAATTGTCTTTGGGCTTGCGAGGTCAACATTGAGGCCATGGACTATCGCGATCTGCGCCGCGAGTTCGGACCTAAGTTGCGCCTGATCGGAGGCATCGATCTTGACGCTTTAAGGCGCGACAAGGAGGCGATCCGCCGTGAAGTTGAGGAGAAGGTACCGCCCTTGCTGGCCGGCGGCGGCTACGTACCCCTGGCAGACGGGCGCGTAAGAGCGGATGTTCCCTTTGAGAACTATGTCTATTATCGGAAGCTGTTGGAGAAGGTAACGCGAGCTTAGCTCCGGCGACCCGACTTAGCCAAATTCATTTTGATTGGTAAATGGGGTCAAAAGCTTGAATTGTGAAATAATATTTGACAATTAAGCCGCTCCGAATGGAGAATGGACCTTATCATATTATTGATATTACAACTAAAACGTTTAAATTTTATCTCAAATATGGCTGTGAATTCAAATAACAAGTGCAACGTTGTTCTTGTTTTGGTGTCTTTGAAAAACATCAATGATAAGTTGGCTTATCATCATCCTTCTTTTTTTTGCCGTTTAAAACTTTAAAACGAGATCGTTTCCGTTTAAGCTGCCATTTGAGATACTTTGTATAAATTAAATTGGGATCGAATATAGTTCTTGGTCCTTTAAAATAGATATAACCAAAAAGAATCCCGCCAAGATGATATGCACCGTGAGGATTTGCCTTAGCCAAAAAAGTCAAAAGGGTTATTAAGGCAGTACCGTAACTGATATACTTTGCTTTTATTGGTAATATAAACATTAGCAATATTGTAGATTCGGGACTTAGCAATCCAAAAATAACAATCATGGATAGTATACTCGGCAACATGCCTAAAAATGGTGCATTAAAACCGGATACGCTGCTAAAGGCAAGCCCGCATAAAGCTCCACCTAAAGCAGACAAATAAAAAAGGATCAAAAAACGCTTAGAGCCAAAAGCATTTTCAACCGGCGCGGCAAAAAAATAAAATACGATGCAGTTAATCAGAAAACTGATGGGCGCTCGGGGATTGTGAATAAACGGATGGGTAAAAATCTGCCAGATATGAAAACTCTTATATTTAAAAGGGTAAAGCTGGAGAACTTCAACGACTGGAATTTTTAACCAGTGCTCAAATAAAAGTTCTAAGATATAGATTGCCCCGTAAATAAGTAAGAGTCTCTTTCCGAGATGTGTCAAATTTGATCCAAATCCGTAGGTCATTCTAAATCGATCTGGGTTCACTATACTATCCCTCTATTGGGTTTTAACATTGATGGCTTCGTAAAAAGTCCAACTTCTGCGTTGCGCTGCATTCCTCGTCACTGCGATGTACTATAAGTACGTCTCATTCCTCGGAATTTG